>JAISOQ010000302.1 GCA_031275515.1 Treponema sp.
ATAGCATCCTGAATATTCCCTCGAACTCACGTTAAATACAATCCGGATGGTCTGGTAAATCCTACAAAAAGGTAGTATTGTACTCTCATGGAATCAACCGGAACTGCATCTGCTAATGAAAATATCCTTATCCGGGATATAAAGCGGGAACGGGATGAACTGGAACTGCTCTTCGACATAGCCCGGACTTTCGATAAACACGTAGAGCTGAGAACCGCTCTGGGGCCCCTGTTGAGTCTTTTGGAAAGCCGGGCGGGGCTGACTTGGGGGATGGTAACGCTCCTGGATCGGGCCACGGGGCTCCTCAAAATCGAGGAAGCCTATGGGCTTTCCGCGGAAGAGAAGAGCCGGGGTATATACCGGCTGGGGGAGGGCCTGGTTGGACGGGTCTTTGAATCGGGGATTCCCATAACGGCCCCGGATCTGTCCCGGGAAACCCACTTCCTGAATCGATCCCGGATACGGACCAGGGAGGACCTTGAGGGCTTGTCCTATTATTGCGTGCCTATACGGTCGGGAGGAGGGGTGATAGGAACCCTCAGCGCCGAGCGGCGTATCCAGGACGAGAACATAGCCGGACACATGGCCCGGGATAAGGCGCTATTAGAGAAGGTTTCTTCTATAATAGCTGACTCCGCCAAGCTCCGGGAACGGATTCTGGAAGAACAGTTCAGGTTCCGCCGGGACCAGGATGCCGGAGACGAACGTCCGGTAAAGGGACACGGAGGGCGTATAAGCCAGGAAAGCCCCATCATAGGCACAGGGAACGCCATGAGACGGGTCTACGAGATGGTTTCCCAGGTGGCCCCCAGCGACGCTACGGTACTCATCACCGGGGAAAGCGGGACCGGAAAAGAACTTGTGGCGGCGGAGGTACACCGGCTTTCAAAACGAGTCGGTCATCCCCTGGTCAAGGTGAACTGCGCCGCCCTCCCGGAATCCATCATCGAAAGCGAACTTTTCGGCCACGAAAAAGGGGCTTTTACCGGAGCCTATAACCAACGCAAGGGGCGGTTTGAGTTGGCCAACCGGGGGACCATCTTCCTGGATGAAATAGGGGAACTGCCCCCCCGGATCCAGGTCAAGCTCCTGCGGGTGCTCCAGGAACGGGAACTGGAACGGGTGGGAGGCGCTTCTACGATCAAGGTGGATGTGCGCCTTGTAGCCGCCACAAACCGCAACCTGGACGATGAGGTTAAGGCGGGCCGCTTCCGGGAGGATCTCTATTACCGGTTCAACGTGTTCCCTATCCACATGCCGCCCCTGCGGGAACGGAAAAGCGACATCGTCCTTTTGGCGGATCATTTCGCCGAAAAATACGCCGAGAAGAACGGAAAGCTCATTAAACGTATATCCACCCCGGCCATAGACCTCCTTACCTGCTATTCCTGGCCGGGGAATGTCCGGGAACTGGAGAACTGCATTGAACGGGCGGTTATCCTTTCCACCGACATGGTGATTCATTCCTATAACCTGCCTCCAAGCCTTCAAACCGCAAGTTCTACCAACACGGAGCCTACCACAACTCTGGAGGCGGCCCTGTCCCGGATGGAAAAGGAGCTTATCGTGGAGGCCCTCAAACTCAGCGACGGCAATATGGCCGCCGCAGCCCGGCGCCTGGGGATTACCGAGCGGAAGATGGGCCTGCGGGTTCACCATTACGGGATAAACTGGCGCTTCTACAGAACTACTATTATGTAGGAAACGTTTTTATCAGATACATTTTTGTATGTTTTAGCGCGATGCGGCGCGGATAGCGCCGGCGCAGGAGGGGAAAACAAAGGGGAATTTAGCCGCAGAGCGGTTTCTTTTGCATAAAGCAAGACAATCGGGCCTGTCTCAAAACTAATTGACTGTGCGCTAACATGGTTTTGGGACAGACTTGATCCCTGGTCTCTTGCAGTTTTTCAGCCTTTCACTCTGCGAACCGGAGGTTTACAAACCTGCGGTTCGACAAAACTGCGAATTTCAAGGCTGCTTTCCCAAAGCTGAAGTTTTGGGAAAGACTCAATCATTAAAAAAATCATTCGCTTTTTATGTTTAAGTTCAACTTGGCACGAATCCTGCTAAATATAAGCGGTTAAACAGTTTTATATTAGGAGGATAAAAGTGCGAAAGAAATTATTTGTGTTGGCGATTCTTCTTCTGAGCGCGGGGGTTTTCCTGTCTGCAGAAGAAAGCATCGAAACCCTGTCGTTCTCTCTGGATGTGGTTTGGCTTTTCATCGGAGCCATCCTGGTATTCATCATGCAGGCAGGATTTGCCCTTGTCGAGACGGGGCTTACCCGGGCGAAAAACGCCACGAATATCACCATGAAAAACGTGATGGACTTCTGTTTCGGCGCCATCGTATACTGGGCCATAGGCTGGGGTTTTATGTACGGCGATGATGTGGCCGGTCTTATCGGAGCTTCCCAATTCTTCAACGGGCCTATGGAATTGGATATGGAAGCCGGCGGCTTCTATAAGAGCTGGTTCTTCCAGGTGGTTTTTGCCGCCACCGCCGCCACCATCGTGTCCGGCGCTATGGCTGAACGGACCCAGTTCAAATCTTACCTCATTTATACCGCTTTTATCTCCGCCGTTATTTACCCCATTTCCGGTCACTGGGTCTGGGGCGGCGGCTGGCTTGCCAACCTTGGCTTCCACGATTTTGCCGGTTCCACGGTGGTTCATTCCGTAGGCGGCTGGGCGGCCCTTATGGGAGCGATGGTTGTCGGCCCCCGGCTTGGCAAGTACATCAAGGGCGCGGACGGACAGATAAGCGTCAAGGCCTTTCCGGGGCATAACATCCCCTACGCCGCCCTGGGCGTTCTGCTCCTCTTTTTCGGCTGGTTCGGTTTTAACGGGGCTTCTACCGGTATCGCCACTGTAGGCGAAGGCGGCATTTGGAGCGGCCTCGCCATCGCCCGGGTTTCCGTGACCACCTGTCTTGCCGCCGCCGCCGGCGCAGCAGCGGCCCTCATCTTCTCCTGGGTATGGTTCAAGAAACCCGACGCTTCCATGACTCTGAACGGCCTCCTGGCGGGTCTGGTAGGCATCACCGCTCCCTGCGCGGTGGTCTCCCCCGGAGCGGCTATCATCATCGGTCTTATTGCCGGTGTGTTGGTGGTACTTTCGGTTGAATTCATCGACAAAGTGTTGAAGATTGACGACCCGGTGGGCGCCAGTTCCGTACATCTTAGCTGCGGTATCTGGGGAACCTTGGCGGTCGGCATTTGGGGTAATGCCCCGGATGACGGGGTAGTCGGCCTTCTTCATGGAGGCGGGTTTACCCAACTTGGGATACAGATCATAGGTATCCTGGGGGTAGGCGCTTGGGCGGCCCTCGTCAGTCTGATTCTGTTCCTCGCCATCAAGGCAATAACCGGCCTGCGGGTCAGCCCCAAGACGGAAATGATAGGTCTCGATTTGAGCGAACATAAGGCCGAAGCCTATACGGGCTTCCAGATTTTCAGCAACATGTAAGGGAAGGAGGAAAAAAATGAAATTGATTATTGCGTATATCCAGCCCCATATGCTGAATGAGGTTAAGCAGGAATTGTACAAAGCGGAAGTTTTCAAGATTTCGGTTACCAATGCAATGGGCTGCGGCCAGCAGAAAGGATACACCGAACACTACCGGGGCGTTGACATCGAAGTAAATCTTTTAAAGAAGATTCGCATCGAAATCGCCGTGAATGATAATTTTGTCAAACCCACGATAGACGCCATTATCCGGGGCGCCCGGAGCGGGGAAATCGGCGATGGCAAGATATTCGTCATACCTATCGAGGAGACCATCCGCATCCGTACCGGGGAGACTGGTTCTGTTGCAATAGGCTAATGCCGCCCCCCTGGGGAGTACTTTGTTAAAAAGGAGGCCAGGACATCGGCTCCGTTCAAGAGCAGGGATGTCTTATGTAAAAAAAAGAAAGCGGTACGCCTGCGGGGCGTACCGCTCTTTTTTTTATGGGCACTGAGGCTGTTCCAAAACCCCGGCGGGGCGTTGGCGGAGCCCCTGTAGTGGACGGCTGGCAGTGGGCGAAAGATGTTGTTTACCAAATAATTCTGTGAAAAAACCAAAAGTTAATAATCAGAGCTATAACGATTTTGTGCATGCGTTGGTCTTTGGAAAATCGTATGCCTTTTCTCTCTAATCGAGAACACCATGTTCGTAATGACAGGTGTTTCCTCTCTATCTTTTGGCTGTTCTCCTTGCCC
>JAISOQ010000313.1 GCA_031275515.1 Treponema sp.
GGAACCGGGGTCCCTAAGGCCGCGCCTTAAATCAAGAGTTTTGCCGGAAGAATAGTTCATGTTCTTCCTCCTTATTGTATGATGCGATCCCGCAGGGGACCGTAAAAGGCGTCCCCGGCCTGTGGCTGCGGGCCAGCCGCCTTTTGTTTATAGTATGCCCTTTCCGGCCTGCTGGCAACAGGGCGGAAAAAAAAGCACGCCGGGCTTTAGTCCGGCGTGCTTCAATCCGCAATTACACGAATTAGCTTTAACCCGCGGCCTTACGTGATTATTTACCAGTAAGGCCGCCGGAAACGCCTATTCGACCTTAAACCGGGACACCTCCTTAACCAGGACATTGATGTTTTCTTTGTTCTGTTCGCTGATGTCGCTTACCCGGTTAACCGCCACGTTGATCTGATCCGCGCCGATAGCCATTTCGTTCATCCCGTTGGTAATCTCCTGAGTCACCATTTCAAGGTTCTTCCCTTCCTGTATTATCTCTTTGCTGCCTTCAAGCATCTCATCGGAACCGCCCTTTACCTGCCGGGTAATCTCGTTGAGCTGGCCCATCACTTCCAGAATCTGCTGGCTCCCCACGCTCTGTTCTTCCATTGCATTCCGGATGTTCTCTATCTGTTCGGATACCAGTTTGACCCCTCCGTCGATTGCCTCGAACTTCTCAAGTACATTCTCTGTAGAGCGGGTGATCTTGTCGATGGAATCCTTGATCTTCTTCAACACTGTTCCTATAGTTTTGGATTGCTCCCCGGAACTTTCGGCAAGTTTGCGGATTTCATCGGCTACTACGGCGAATCCCTTCCCCGCTTCCCCTGCATGAGCCGCCTCAATAGCCGCGTTCATCGAAAGCAGATTGGTCTGACTTGCGATGTTTTCCATTACCCCGTTGATTTCCATGAGACCCTCGGATTCACGGGCAATTCCCTGAATATCCGCAGCCACATCTTGCAGGCCGGAACGTCCCACCTCACTGGCTTCCAGCAGTCCCTTAACATTCTGGGTGTTTTTCGCCAGAGTCTGGGTCACGGAGTTGATGTTGGCAATCATCTCCTCAATGGCGCTGGAAGACCTGGCCACGCTGTTGCTCTGGTCCTCCACGGTGTCGTTGAGCTTGTCGATGTTGACGGTAATCTGTTCCATAGTAGCGTTTGTTTCGGTGACCGAAGCGGACTGGTTAATAACCCGGCTCTTGATGTTTTGGATGTTCGAGGTGATCTCGTTGATGGCCGAGGCGGTTTCAGTCATGTTGGATGCCAGCTCGTTCCCTATGTCGAAAAGATTCACCGACTGCTGTTTGATAATGACAACCAAGGCTTTGATTTTTTCCAGGGTCTTGTTAAAGTAAATGGCCAGGTCGCCCACCTCGTCTTTGGAGTTCACCTGCACCGTCCGGGTCAGGTCTCCCTCGCCCTCGGAAATGTCTTTGAGGGTTAAGGCGACGCTGACAATAGGCTTGGTGGTAGAACTCAGGACGAAAAAGATGATGACTGTCCCTGCCAGGGATACAATCGCCGCTATCACTATCACGATTTGGATTAAAGATGTGATATGCCGGAGCATATAGTCTTCCCTGATGCCTATCATGACGGACCAAGAAGCGCCGGTTTCCCCGATGAAGAAGGGGTATAAAATAATTTCCATCTGTGTTTTTAACAGGGATGAAAACTGCCTGGTCTGGAACATATTCCCAACCGTTACCGCCTGGGATACCTCGTTGATGGCGCTGCCGTAGAGTCCCGCATCCGCTTCCCGCAGGTTCTTACCTATCCGGCTTGGATCGGTACTGCCTAAAATAAATCCCGTATCGGAATAGACCGACATGGCGCTGATATCCGAGTGATTTTTTATGGTTTGGTCCACAATAGGCTGTACCCCGTCAACTACAACATTGACCCCGACCATACCGACCACTTCATTATTCCGGCTGTTGATAATCGGTACGCCTATGCGGAATTCATAGGTCTGTTTGCCGTTTATTACTACAGGGATCAGGTCCGTTATTGATTGTTTCCGGTTATTGGGGCCGTTGACGGTCTCCAGAATAGCGGGAACATTTTCATAGGTCCGGTATTCCACCCTTCCCGATCTCCGGGTAACCCAGGGGGCATAAGTCCCGTCGCTGGTAGAGCCGGTAACGCCCCGGTATTGGGCGTCCAAGCCGTCAAGGACATTTGGTTTGAAGACAGCGAAAATACCTGCCAGATTGGGTTCCGCTTCCAGGGTGGCTTGCAGAAACTGGTCGAAGCGGGTCCGCCGCTGTTCCGGCTCAGTCTGCTCATAGGAATTCAAAAATCCAGCCGTCACGGCAGCGATTTTGAGGTAGCCTTCTTCCCGCCCCTGCCAATAAGACGCCTGCTGGGATGCCAGCCGAGTAATGCTTTCCACCGTCAGATTGGTAATAATCGATCTGGCCTGGTTTAGAATCAAAATGGAAAGCCCTGCCACAACACTCACCAAAATCGAAATAACAATGATGCTCAGTTTAAATTTAATCTTCATAACAACTCCTAATCTTCCTAAAAAATTATTATCCGCACTAGCACAGATAATATTCCTTGTAACAGGATTTTAAAGTTCCGGTGTTTTCTAAAACCCTGCTGTTCTTCAAATCGAAACCGGCTCTGGACCTTTTAGCTCATAAATACCGTCCTGCTCAAAATGTCAATAAAGAGAGACTGTCCCAAAACCCTACGCGTCAGCGCACAGTTTTGGGACAGGCTCAAGAGAGATCCCATTGCAAGTAAAATATCCGGCACGCAGTAAATCTGCCGGGATTCGGAGGGTATAAAAATCACAATTTTTATACGCCCCTCATCAAATTTTTTACCCTCAGATATTTTTACAAGCCGCAGACAAATACAATGAGATTGAAATAATGAAATTACTGCATAATCAAAGAAGCGGCAGTGAGGGGGTAATTATTACAATCGCCTTCTCCTGGGTTACGGGATACGCCGCAGTTACGGACTTCAGGCCGGGGTTTCAAGAATTCGGTACATTGAAGCCGCCCTGCCTGTTTTTATCGAAACCTTTCCAGATTTCGTCCATATACTGAGGCTGTCCCAAAACTGAAGTTTTGGGACAGCCTTTACTATAAACCGGTTAATCTTAAAAAAGCAAGACTTTTTTAAAATTAAGACAAAAGATGATGCGCCGCCGGTAAAGCTGCGGTTAAGTACCGGGAACGCTTCCCGGAAAGAGGCCCTTCAAAGCCCGGACTGCCGGCTGACCGCCAGGATGGGGCGAATTCGCCGGAGGAAAGCCTTCTGCGGAAACAGCGGCCTGCCGCCTTCCGGCGTGGTTTTTCAAAATTTTACTTGACCTTTTCCTGCCTAAGTAAGTATTTTGTAGATAAATAGTTCGAAAAATCAATCTATGTTATCTGGAAAAATGCAATGAGCGAAGAATTCACGGAACGGACAGAAGACTTGGCGGTTGAGAACGGGGAAGCTGGTGAGCCGGCAGAGGCCGGGGATACCGGGGAACAGCCGGAATTACAGGGCAGCAAGGAAAGAATAGCCGCTCTGGAAGCTGAAATAGCGGCGCGGAACGACCAATTCCTCCGGAAAGCGGCGGAGTTTGAGAATTTCCGCAAGCGGATGAATAGGGAAAAGCAGGATGCCATTGAATTTGCAAACCAAAATCTGCTTTTGGACCTTATTCCCGTTATTGACGACTTTGAACGGGCCATACAGTCCGCCGCCGTATCGAAGGATTTTAACAGCCTTTACGAAGGGATAGGCATGACCGAAAGACGGCTCATAACCATGCTGGAGAACAAATGGGGGCTGAAGCGCTTTGATTCCGCCGGGGAACTCTTTGATCCCAACCGGCACGAGGCGATTATGATGGAGAAATCGGCGGAAGCCGCTGAACCGGTCGTTCAGGAAGATTTTATTAAAGGTTATACCTTGAAAGACAGGGTTATACGAAGCGCCAAAGTGAAGGTGATAATGCCCGAAGCGCCCGCCGCCCAGGCGGAAGATTCGCTGTCCGAAGGAATTCAAAACTCCGGTACTGAAAAGGCCGGGGACGAAGATACAGAAAAGAGGAGTCTAAATTAAGATGGGAAAGATAATTGGAATCGACTTAGGAACCACAAACTCATGCGTTGCCGTTCTGGAAGGCGGCGAACCGGTAGTCATCCAGAGCTCCGAAGGAGGACGGACCACTCCATCCATCATCGGCTTCACCAGTAAGGGTGAACGGGTAGTAGGGCAGCCCGCAAAAAACCAAATGATCACCAATCCGGAGAATACCATTTATTCGATCAAGCGTTTTATGGGACGCCGGTATTCCGAGGTGAACAACGAGATGAAGCTGGTCCCCTACCATGTGGTCGAACAGGCCGACGATGTGCGGGTAAACATTGACGGCAAGATGTATTCTCCTCAGGAAATTTCCGCCTTTGTGCTTCAAAAGATGAAGCAGACTGCCGAAGATTACCTGGGTGAGACTGTGACCGAGGCGGTCATCACCGTGCCGGCTTATTTCAACGACGCCCAGCGGCAGGCCACCAAAGATGCGGGGAAGATCGCCGGTCTGGACGTTAAACGCATCATCAACGAACCTACCGCCGCTTCCCTGGCCTTCGGTTTCAATAAGGATCAGAAGAAAGAGAAGATCATAGCCGTCTACGACCTTGGGGGCGGGACCTTCGATATTTCTATCCTGGAATTAGGCGAAGGGGTTTTTGAAGTGAAGTCCACGAACGGCGACACCCACCTTGGGGGCGACGACTTTGACCGGCGCATCATGGAATGGCTCATCACCGAGTTCAAGCAGGACACGGGCATTGATTTGGGCAAGGATCGCATGGCCTTGCAGCGGCTCCGGGAAGCTGCGGAGAAGGCGAAAATCGAGCTTTCCGCCATGCAGACGACGGAAGTGAATCTGCCCTTCATCACGGCGGACCAGTCCGGTCCCAAACACCTTCAGAAGAGCCTGACCCGTGCGAAATTTGAGCAGATGGTGAACGATCTTTTGGAACGGTCCAAGGAACCCTGCAAGAAGGCCCTGGCCGATGCGGGCCTCAGCGCGGATAAAATCGACGAGGTTATCCTAGTCGGCGGTTCTACCCGGATCCCCGCGGTTCAGCAGATCGTCAAGGACCTGTTCAAAAAGGAGCCGAATAAAGGGGTTAACCCCGATGAGGCGGTGGCCATAGGCGCGGCCATACAGGGCGGCATCCTGGGGGGAGATGTGAAAGACGTACTCCTTCTGGACGTTACCCCCCTGTCCCTGGGCATCGAAACCTTGGGGGGCGTGATGACCCGGCTTATTCCCCGGAACACCACTATCCCCACCCGGAAGAGCCAGATTTTTTCCACCGCCGCCGATGGGCAGACTGCGGTATCTATCCAGGTTCTTCAAGGCGAGCGGGAAATGGCGAGCCAGAACCGCGTCCTGGGACGTTTCGACCTGGTGGGTATTCCGCCCGCGCCCCGGGGGGTCCCGCAGATCGAGGTAACCTTTGACATAGACGCCAACGGCATAGTCCATGTGTCCGCCAAAGACCTGGGGACCGGCAAGGAACAAAAGATCCGCATAGAAAGCTCCTCCGGTCTTTCGGATTCTGATATTGAACGCATGGTCAAAGAGGCGGAACTCCACGCCGAAGAGGATAAGCGGGAAAAAGAAAAGGCCGAAGCCCGGAACGAAGCGGATACCATGATCTACAGTACCGAAAAGAACATCAAGGACTTGGGCGATAAGGTAAACGCGGCGGATAAAGCCAAGGCGGAGGAAGCCATTGCCGATTTGCGCCGGGCTCTGGAAGGCGGCGATACTCAGGCCATCAAGGACAAGACCGAAGCCCTCAAGCAGGTTTCCTTCAAGATTGCCGAAGAGGTCTACAAGCAGGCAAGCGCCCAGCAGCAGGCTCCCGGTTCTGAAGGTCAAACCGGCGGCGGCGGTTCTCAGGCTGGGGGTAACACCAAAAGCGCTGAGGATGTGGACTACGAAGTCGTAGACGATAAATAGTGAAAAAATGAACTGCGGACTTTACAGCCAAAGGATTTCGGGCGTTTTCTTTGAAATCGCCGATTGAAGTCGTTGATTTTTTGCAGCCTTTGTTAGAAAGGTCCGCGGTTAAATTCATTAAAGGGGTCCGATGTGGCCAAGCGTGATTACTATGAAGTGTTGGGACTGCAAAAAGGCGCGTCCAAAGATGATATAAAGAAAGCGTATCGAAAACTTGCCATCCAGTATCACCCGGACAAAAATCCGGGGAACAAGGATGCGGAAGAGAAATTTAAAGAAGCTACCGAAGCCTACGAAATCCTGTCGGATGATCAGAAAAAAGCCGCTTACGATCAATTCGGTTTTGCCGGCGTTGAGGGGATGAGCGGCGGTCAGGATTTCTCCTCCGCCTTCCACGGCTTTGAGGACATCTTCGGGGATTTCTCCGGTATCTTCGACACCTTTTTTGGGGGCAGCCGCCGTTCCTCCGGGGGCGGTTCAAGCGGCCTCCGGCAGGGCGCCAATCTCCGGTACGACATAGAAATAGCCTTTAAGGACGCCGTTTTCGGTACTAAGGTGGAAATCCAGTATTCTCACAGCGAATCCTGTTCTTCTTGTAAGGGAACCGGGGCGACAGGCGGTTCGGGCAGAAAGACCTGTCCCACCTGCCAGGGATCGGGGCAGATTCGGCACAACCAGGGCTTCTTTTCTGTGGCGTCTACGTGTCCCTCCTGCGGCGGCGATGGTTATATCATCGAGCATCCCTGTAAGGACTGCGGCGGGGCGGGTACGCAGAAAAAACGCCAGAAGATCATGGTCACCATTCCCGCAGGGGTGGAGAACGGGAAGCGGGTCGTCATCCCCCGGCAGGGAGACGCCGGTCCCAATGGCGGCCCGCCCGGGGACCTCTACGTATTCATCCAGGTAAAGCCCCACGAGTATTTTGAACGCCAGGACCTGGACCTTTATTGCGCAGTGCCTGTCTCCGTAACTCAGGCGGCTCTGGGGGCGGACATCCATGTAAGCACTCTGGATGGCAAAACCATCAAAGTGAAGATACCTCCGGGCATACAGAACGGACAGATGCTCCGCATCCGGGACGAAGGCGTTCCCGCATCCGGCCGCCGGGGGAGCCTTTATATCAAGGTGATGATTCAGATACCGGCGAAGCTCTCCCGGCGGGGCCGGGAACTCCTGGAAGAGTTGTCCCGGGTGGAAGGCGAGAACGAGTCGCCTAAGCCGATTCCCCTGTCGGAACTGGCCGGGCGATAACGCGCCGCCGGGCTGCGGCGGGGGTTGAAAAGAGGGAACTACCGTTCTTTCCGGGTCATCTCCACCGCGTCCTCCAGGGTATCGGCAATGTTTTCCGCCCCCAGTTCGCTGGTAAACCCGGCCTTCTCCAGGGCCTTTTTCGGCTGCATCCGGATTTCGCAAAGAATCAGGCGCATCTTCCGGCGTTGGCACTGGGCCATAAAGGACTCCAGGGCGCTGATGCCCGTGGAATCAATGACCGGCACATCCCGCATCCTGAGGATCAGCGCTTTGGGGGTCTTTGCCACCTTGCGGAGGGTGTTCTGGAGCATGTCCGCCACGCCGAAAAAGAAGGGGCCGGTGATTTCGTAAATTTCGATGTCCTTGCGGACCAGGGCCGCAATGGAATCCGCCGTCTTTTCTTCGATATGGCCGAAAGCCAGTTCCGTTATCAAATCGTCCGTACCGGGTTTGACATCGGCGACTTCGATCATGCGGCGCATGAAGAGGCCCACCGCAAGCATTACCCCTACTTCCACCGCAAAGGTAAGGTCAAAGACAACGGTGAGGAAGAACGTGGTGATAAGCACGATAACATCGCTTTTGGGTGAACGCCGGATAAGCCGGACAAAACGGCTCACGTTGCTCATGTCCCAGGAGACCACCATCAGTACCGCGGAAAGGCTTGCCAGGGGAATGGCGGAGGCCGCCGGGGCCAGGAACAGGATGAAGACCGCCAGGGTAAGGGCGTGGACGATGCCCGCCACGGGGCTCACCGCCCCGGATTTGATGTTGGTCGCCGTGCGGGCAATGGCGCCGGTGGCGGGGATGCCGCCGAAAAAAGCGGAAGCTATGTTGCCCAGGCCCTGGGCGGCAAGCTCCATGTTCGCATTATGGCGATCCCCGGTCATGCCGTCGGCGACTACCGCCGAAAGCAGGGACTCAATAGCCGCCAGCAGGGCGATGGTAAAGGCGTCGGGAAGCACCATGCGGACCATATCCCAACTCAAGGCGGGCATTACCGGTATGGGGAGCGCTGAGGGGATGCCGCCGAAACGGCTGCCTATGGTTTCCACCGGCAGGGCCAGGAAGCGGCAGATCAGGGTTGCGGCGGCCACTCCCAGGGCGGTGCCGGGAATACGGGGGAAAAAGCGCCGTATCAGGATGATGACGAGCATGGTCCCCAGGCCGATTCCCAGCGTCAGAAGGTCCAGAGTAGGAAAGGCGGCGATGTATTCGGCCCATTTTTCAAAAAAGGCCGGGGAGCTTGAAGCAATGTTCAAGCCGAAAAAATCCTTTACCTGCTGGGAGAAGATCAATATCCCTATACCGGTGGTAAACCCGGTGGTTACCGGATAGGGAATAAACTTGATGAACTGCCCAAGGCCCGTTATCCCCATGATGAGGAGCATTATCCCCGCAAGGAGGGTCGCCAGGATAAGGCCCGGCATACCGTGTTCGGCCACCACTCCGTAGATGATGACCACAAAAGCGCCGGTAGGCCCGGCAATCTGGAATTTGCTGCCCCCCAGCAGGCTGACGAAGAAGCCCGCCAGGATGGCGGTATACAGCCCCTGAGCCGGGGTCCCTCCGGCGGCAATGCTGAAAGCCATAGAGAGAGGCAGGGCCACAATCCCTACAATCACCCCGGCCAGGCAGTCTTTTCCCAGGGACGCCCAGGTATACCGGGCGGCGCGCCTGTCGCAAAAAATCTCCGCTAAACGGGGAATAAAGTCCCTAAGCCTGATAAACTTAAACGACTGCATTATATATCCTTCGCCATGAATTTTTAGATGAAAGCGAAGAAAGTGTTGCATTTAGTCTTAGATAATGTCAAGTGTTCCTGCCGCGCCGCCAGCAACACTCAGTTTAGAGCTTATCCGGGAATAAGGCCGGATGAACCGGAATCGGATTTCTCCAAACTTCAGTTTTGGGAAAGGATAGGCAATAGAGTATTAAAAGACCGCCTCCGGAAAACCGGAGGCGGCGGCATTTGAAAGCCCGTACAGGGCCGAAGCTCTGTACGGGCCTCTGCGCCCGGTTAAGTCAGGCGCAGGATAAGGGCGGGATTACCAGGAGCCTGCAACAGTGAAATTACTACCATCGATAGGACTACTATTGCCAATGTTTCCCTTTTGGTTGATAACTACGAAGCGATAGTCGTAGCTGGTCTGCTCTTCTGCTGACGGTGCGTTAAACTAGACATAATAGTCCCCTTCTGACAACGATGATCCTGAGGGCAGGGTTGTAGCAGCTCTACTGACAACTGCGTCGGCGAATTTGGACCAACCGCTATTAGCTGACCACTTCTGAAGCTGTATTTTGGTACTCAAGCGGATGGAACCGTAGAGCTTAAAGTAATAGGTGGTGGTGGTGGTGGTGGTGTTAGAACCAGCATTGGAGATGTAGGAGACATAAGGCACGGAAGGCAACTGCACATAACCGGTATAATTATTATCCGTGTACCATCTGTTACTAATTTCCCTAGCGGTATCGGCTATGCCCTCGGGGCTGGCTTTAACCACATGGCGATAGATGTACTTAGTACCAATAACCAGACCCTCGTCGGTGTAGGAGGCATTGCCCTTGAGATGGAAGTTCTTCCTTACAAGAACAAAACCAGCATTCTCAACCGCAGAGGTAGTAGCGCCTGTGTCTGTCGATGTAGAGATCGACGCAGGAACCTCGGCGCGGTAGATGTCCACAAAGATGTCGGTCGTATAATCCAGGCCCCAAATGCTAACATTGGTCGCATATGCGGTTGTGGAACTAGAGCTGACATTAATCCCTGAATAGACCCTGTCCCGGAACGGATCGCTGTTAAGGTCTTTTTCACTATACGCTTCAACGCCGTCGGCATCTTTCGAGGTAAGGCGGTACTTCCAGGATTTCCAGAGCGCCGGGCTGTCGGTTACGGTGTACCGGTTCCCCTGCAATGCTGTATCAGGGATACTAATGGGAGTATAGTCGCCTATTACCGTTTTCGAGGGATTGGTGAGAGACGTAGTTACCGGCGCTTTTTCAAGCGTATAACCGCTATGGCCTTCTACCTTGTTCCAGCCGATAGTGACGGTGTATGTCCTTCTGGTGTCAGACTCTTCTTTGTAGCTCATCTCGAGATCAAAACTCGAAACATCTGGCACGTCAAACGACTCGATATTATCAGTAACAGTGGCGGATTTCGCCCCGCCGGCTTCCGCGTAAAGGGCATAGAGATAGCTCTTGCTGGGAGTAAGACCGGTATCCTGCACGGTTATCCTGGCGCCGGACCCTGAGGTGTCGAGCCTGGTGCTGAGGCCGATGGATACTGGCGTCCAATCCCCAACTGCCGTGTTTTCATTCAAAATTTCAATCCGATAGAGCCTGTAGTCCGCGGCTTTTGGCGCGCCGGCAATCGTCTCCCAGGTTATTTTGGCGGTTGTTGCGTCGATGCGGGTTGCATCGTAGTTTGTAATATCGGGAAGTACATTCGCCGAATAGGCGGACAGAGCCTTTGTTATTGTGATGGGCTGATAGTAATACTCATCACTCCCCAATTTTACGACGACCCTTATCGTGTTTTCCCCGCCGAACAGAGGTGCTTTGTAGAACAAGTCGGCCGCCGCCAGGTTATTAGGGGTAATGCTGCTGAAAACCGTTTTATTCACGGTTATTGCCTTGCCAATGTCATAGTATACCTGATAGTTAAAGCCCGGGTTGTAGCTCGGCCAGCTCAACAGCAAATTTTCGTCACTAGTGGTTGTCGTGACTTTTTCCACCTTTATGCTCTCGGCGTTAAGCGTCTGATCCGTTTCAAGAAGTACCGTGACATCCTGCCAGGCATTGGCGTAGCGTGCGGGAATGTTTGCCGTAACGGAGACCTTGGCTGCGCCGTCCTGTATAACTGAGCGGCCGGAAGTTGCGAGTCCGCTGTTGGCCGTTACGTAGTAGGTGTATTCCACCCCGTCTTCCAGCGGATTCCCGAGGTTTACAGTATCAATGTAGTAATACTTGTCGATGGTTGAAGAACCCAGATGTACAACCTCATCCTGGCCGTCGCTGCGCTGGCGGAACACCGTGAAATCTTTCGCGTCCTTGTTGAAGGTCCAGGTGATAACATTTACCCCTCGGTAAGCCGTTGCCTTAAGCCCTTCCGGTCCGCTTATTGAGGCAGGTACTTCTGTTGTTGTAATGTCAGAAGGATTTACCGGGGCGTTACATGCGGCGAAGAACATGGTCAACGCTGCAAGTACCACGGTACTTGAAAGAAGAGTTCGTTTCATAATAACTCCTTGTTTGTTCATCCGCATCCTTTCCTGGACACGGACATTTATATTATGCGGATACACAGGGTAGTCCGCAGAGTTTAACCGGACCACAACATGGTTCGGGTATCTCCAAATGGGGGGGGGGGGGGGGGGTAAAAACAAAAAACGCCGAAAATTCCCCCCATTTACGGGAGGAGACCGGCGTTTCAAAAAAACAAAAATATTTTTATCAGAACATACTAGCTTGGCACAATTCTTGCAGTGTGTGTGTGTGTGTTATATTACTACTTAACATATATTTAGTATTTAACAGAAAAAGAGCAAATAGATAAAAAAAGCTATAATTTCTTACAAAGATGCGATTTTTGTGTGCGTCCATGTTTCCTGAAAAATACAACATTCTGATAAATATATTACAATAAAATTAAAAAAGTTGGAAGTGGTTTTTATGGAAAAAATACAATTTTTTTGTATGCTGAGTGAGAGAAGGGCGTCGCCGGTATAGACCCGCCTGAAAACCAAACAGCCTGAACCGCTTACCGGTCAAACAGGGATTTGAGTTCCTCCCGGCTCATCCGGGCAAGCCAGGATGAGCCGGAAGAAACGGTCATTTCCGCCAGTTCCCGTTTGCTTGAAAGCATGGCGTCTATCTTTTCCTCAAAGCTGTTTTTCGTGATAAAGCGGTGAACGAACACGTTGCGTTTCTGGCCTATCCTAAAGGCCCGGTCAGTGGCCTGATTCTCCACCGCCGGGTTATACCACAGGTCATAGTGGATGACCCGGCTTGCGGCGGTAAGGTTAAGGCCGAGACCGCCGGCTTTAAGGCTCACCAGAAGCAGGCGGGAAGCAGGGTCATTCTGAAAGGCGGCGATGGTTTCGGACCGGGCTTTTTGGCTCATGCCGCCGTGGTAGATCAGGACCGGTTCCCCCAGTTCCCCGGTGATGATTTGGGAAAGGCAGTCCAGGGTTTCCACATACTGACTGAAGATAAGGGCCTTTTCCCGGCCAGCCAGAATTTCTTCCAGAAGGGCGAGAAGCAGCAGGGCTTTCCCGGAAAGCGCGGAAACCGCAGGGCTCTCCTTATCGTAGACCCGGGGATGATCGCAGATCTGCTTGAGAGCCGTGAGCAGGGAGAGGATCAGGGCGGACCGGTCTTTGGAATCCAGACTGTCCAGTTTGTCCATGGACTCGGCGACCATGCCTTCGTAAAGGGCGGCCTGTTCCTTTTCTAAGACCGCATACTCAGTAGTCACGATCTTGTCCGGCAGATCCTTGATGATGGTCTTGTCGGTCTTGACCCTCCGCAAAAGGAAAGGGGCGGTGATCCTCCGCAGACCGTCGGCTTTTTCGGTATTACGCAGCACTTCAATAGGATACCGGTACTCCCGCTTGAATTCCGCCGGGGTCCCCAGGTATCCGGGAAGGATAAAATCAAAAAGGGAACGCAGGTCTTCCAGACGGTTTTCCACCGGCGTTCCCGAAAGGGCCAGGCGAAACCGGGGGCGCAGTTTCTTGACGGTTTGGGAAATCCGGGTGTCGGCGTTTTTCATAAGATGCGCTTCGTCCACGATGAGAAGGGAGAAGGTTTGTTTTTCCAGCCAGGAAGCGTCCCGGACTGCGGTTTGGTAGGTAGTAAGGAACACGTCGTACTTCGCCTTTTCCATCCGCCGTCCCGCGCCATGATAACGGGATACCAAAAGGGAAGGGGCAAAGCGGGCAAGTTCCCGTTCCCAGTTTTCCAGAAGCGCGGCGGGGGCTACGATCAGGCAGCGGTCAGCCAGCAGACCCTCCTCCTTGAGCCGGAGCAGGGCGGCGATAGACTGAATGGTTTTGCCCAGCCCCATGTCGTCCGCCAGAATACAGCCGAAGCCTGCCATAAGCAGGGAACAGACCCAGTTGTAACCCCGTTTTTGATAGGGACGCAGGGAGGCCGTCAGAGAAGCCGGCGGCGGGAACCGGCGTTCCTCGAACAGCTTTTGGATGATCCCTTCGGCGTCAAAGGCAAGAATACTGTCCCCGGCAAAGTGGGCTTTAAGGAAATCGTTGATTCCCGGCAGCGCATCATTGGCTTTTTTCAGCAGCTTTGCCAATTCTTCCGGATCGAGCTTTACAAAGCCATCCCGGAACCGGATAAGATTCCGTTTCCGGCGGCAGAGCTTTTCGAATTCCCCCAGGTCCATGATCCGGTCCCCTATCGCGATCTGCCATTCCCAATTCAGCAGAGAGTCAAGGTTCAGATAACTTACCAGAGAGCCTTTACCCTGGCCGCTGCCGGCGGCCTTGAGGACCAGGCGGGGTTTGAGTTCCCGTTTCAGCGCCTTGGGCAGTTCCACCCCTACGCCCAGCCGGGTGAGGAGGGGCGCGGCGGACTCCAGAAAGGCCGCGAGCCGTTCTTCCGCAAGCCGGACGGTTTTCCGGGTCATGAGGGTATGAATTTCCGGGAGGTAATTGGAAAGGGCGGTAGGCGCCCGCAGCAGCGACAGGGTTTCCGATGCGCCGCCGGCCTTAGCGCCGGAAGAAGCGGAAGGCCGGGACTTCCCCGAGGCGACAGCGCACAAGGGCGTCCGTTTTGTCCCGGTTTCGGTTTGGGTGAGCACATTCATGGAAAGGGTAAAATTCAGCGGAACATCCGGTTCCGGTTCGTCCCTGTCTGTAACCCCGTCGTCCGGCGAGCGCTTGGGCCGGGAAGCCTCCTTAACGGTAAACGAATAGTTCCAGGCGGAAAAATCAATGTGCAGCACAGAAAGCCACCGGTCTATGGACAGGGGCAGGCTCCGCAGAGCCGGGGAAGTAGTCTCCATGCCCTGGCCCTGGAAAAAAATCTCCAGCAGTTCCCGGTATTCCCGGCTTCCTCCGTTTGTTCTGAGGGCAAAGTAGTTCTGTTTTACCCATTCCTCCAGGAAGGCCGATGAGAGAAGATCCACCACGCTCCGTCCGCTTGCCGGAACTTTGGATTTTCCCCTGGGATTGGCGCGCTTCTTTCCCGGCGTACCAGGCTCCACACCGGGAAGGAGCAGCATACCCCGTTCCAAACCGGCCAGGGCATCCAGGATCTGGGCAATCTGAGGGAGGGTATCATAGGGTTTCCAGATTATCTTGAGGATTCCCTTCTCCAGCAGTACAAAGGGGATGAATGCGCAGGAACGGCAAATCAGATTGAGAAACTTGAAGAGATAAAAAAGGAACGCATAGTCTTCCGTTCCGTCATCGGAGGAAAAATTTACAAACCGGCTGTAGGCGTCAAAAAGGGTATAGCCGGTCTTTTTTCCTTGAATATCCGTTTCTTGAAGCGTGGGCTTCGCGCCCGGACCGGGATTGGCGCACAGAACGGTCCAGCGGGAACGGGAAAACCGGTGTTCCACATCCCCGGTATCATCCGCAGCGGAAGCCGATTTCCAGAGATCGAAACGGGCGGCCTGGTGGTAAAAGCCGGCCAGGGTCAGGGCAAAATCCCGGTCACTGAAAGGCGGAGCTGGCGGAAGAAGGGAGAGGATGAGTTCCGCGCAATGGGGAATCTCGCCGAAAACCAGGGACCTGGGGGAAAGGCCGGCGGCAGGTATCTTCGAGGCCGCCGGCGTTACCGTGAAAGGGACGGGCAGGCTCACCGCCACCGGGCGGCCAAAATGCGCCTCCAGGTCCATACCCCGGAGCCGGAACAGCGCCCGGGGATCCGCGTCCACTTCCCGGGCGATGATGTAGTAGAGAGCGGCCATGTGCTTGCAGGGATCTCCGTAGTCGGG
>JAISOQ010000004.1 GCA_031275515.1 Treponema sp.
TCAGGGTTCTAAAGCGGGTTCTCCCTAAAGCCAAAGTTCAGTTCCGGGAATATGGGGGTTGATTCTACGGCGGCTTTGTTTTCGGCTTTGATGGCGTCGAATAACTCCCGGCGGAAAACCTTGACGTTTCTCGGGGCGGTTACTCCCAGCCGCACCTGATCCCCCCGGATTTCTATGATGGATATGGAAATATCCTCCCCGATCATGATTTTTTCATTAACCTTTCTGGATAGTATCAACATCAGTGGCTCCCCGCCGCAGCTAGTTCGTCCATGATGTTATGCCGGGTCCCCCACCGGGGATCCGTGAGGATAGCCTGCTTTCCCTGGCGTGTTTCCCGGTTAATAACCAGGGGCCCCTGGAGATTGGCGGTCATGCCTCCCCCATCAGCCGGGATGGTCACGATGGAAAAGATCAGCGCTTTTTGGGGATCGAAGATGCCGATCTCCAAAAGGTCTTCATCGCTGATGTCCAGTTCATAATCGGGTCTGAAAAGAAAGGGATTGACGAGAATAAAGGCGAGGCGCTCCACATCCAGGGACTGGAGCCAGTAAAAGGGCTGGCGTTCGGCGTCCAACAGAACATAGTCTTTAAAGGCTTCAAACCCAAAGAGTCCGGAAGAAATAGTGATCTTCTGGTGTTCATCTACATCGATAACGCCATAGGCTTTTGTTGTAACCTTCACGTCTTTACCCTCCTCATCCTAACGTAAAAAATCAAGTAAGGTGGAGGGTAGTATCTTGGCGGCGGCTTGTAACGCCGCTTTATGGGCAAACTGCATCATACTGAGGTCTGTCGCCGCCGTAGCAAAATCCAGGCCGGCTTCCCGGCTCAGGGCGGCGGTTACATTGGGGATCTCCTGGTTCAGCCGCTCCCAGGTTTGCTCCACCCGCTCCTGCCGGCTGCCGTTGACGGTAATGCGGGACTGTATGTTGGTTAAGGCTAAATCCATACCCCCTATGCCCTGACTGCCCACAAAATCGCTGTCCCCCCGGAACAGGGCGTCCCGGAGGCGGATGACCATATCGAAGGCGGAACCCCCGGAAACCCGGGCGCTGGGATGCCAGTTCGGGGCGCCGGGATCGCTGTTTGCGGAGATGATCCCCAGGTCCTGCAAAACCCGGGACCCCTGGCGGTCGTCCAGGCGTATCAGATGGGCGTTGGTCCCTTCCAGGGCAAGCCCCTTTGTTTCCGGGTCTATGTAGGCTTTGACCGGCGCGGACGAATCGTTTATCTTTGCGGCTATGGCCTGAACCGTGTCGCCTACCGTGACGGGGATCTCATAACCGTCCACGTAGATTGAACTGTCCCCGGGAACCCGGTAATTCGTGGCGTCCAAGGTGGAGTAAATCTGCATCTTTTCGGCCCAAAAAGCCTCCCCTCCCCCAATGTCCAGATCCGTATAAATCTGGTCGGTTATTTCCGTCTTCCGCTCAGAGCCTGCGCCCCGGTACTCCACCCGGACCACCATGGATTCCCCGCCGCCAGGAACCGTTCCTTCCACAATCCGGAAAGGTTCGGTCACGGCCTTGTCCCCGGCAAAAAGCTGCTTGCCGTCGGAACCTACGGCGTTGGAAAGGGAAACCAGCTCCTTGAGAAGTTCGTTGACCTCCACCGCCATGTACTTGAGGTCTTCCTTCGTATAGGTACCCGTCGCGCCCTGAACCGAAAGTTCCCGTATCCGTTGGAGTATATCGTTGCTCTCCCTGAGGTAGGAGTCCACTTCGGTGTAGTGGTCTTTGGCGTAAAGGGTGTTTTTTTCAAACCGTTCAAGCCGGGCCAGGTAGGATTCGTAGCGCACCGCATGAGAGGCGGCCAGAGGATCGTCCCGCAGCTCGCGAATCCGCTTCTGGGAGGCGATTTTGGACTGAATGTTGGAAAGCCCCTCTTCCTGCCTGCGAAGGTAATACTGCATATCGTTATTCGGCATATCCGTGGAAACACGTCTCATGGTTTATTACACCCCCATTCGGTTAATAATCGTATCCAGCATGGAATTCACCGTTGTGATGAACCGGGCCGCCGCGGCGTACCCGTGCTGGTACTTGATCATATTCGATAATTCCTCGTCAACATTGACGCCGGAAATGGACTCCCGCAGGTCTTTGAGCTGCTTCATGATGAGATTCTGGGTTTCCAGGGAATCCCGGCTCTGGGCGCCCAGCATACCAACCCGTCCCACCGCATCGGCAAAGTAGTCGTCAAAGGTCCCAAGACGGCCCACCATGACCGCCGTATTTCTAATAGAGGCGACAGCCATTGCCGCGTCCCCGTTGCCGGGATTAGCGGCCCTGCCGTTCTCCCCAAAACCGGAAGCCACCGACGTGGGATCCCGGAACAGGGCGGGGTTCACCTCTATCCATCCCGAAGGATGAGCAGTAGGGGCCAGCGCCCGGTCCACAGCCCCGCCGGTCAGGGCCGCCACTGCATCCGGGCCGCCCCAATCATAAGCCCCCCCGGGGCCTGATGCGTTCAGGACGCCGGCGTAACCCGCCAGGAAGCGGCCGGAGTCCTCAATATGGCGGATCACGAAGTCCGGGTTACCGCCGGGGAGTATGGCCCCTTCCGCCGGGGTCCCCTTGAGGGAGAGCTGACCCTCCCGGTTGAGCCGGGCCGTAACTTCCGCGCCGGAATTGTTGATCCTGTTCACGATGTCTTCCACCGTGTCATTGGGGTAATAGGGAACCTCCACGTTGCCGCCGCCTGCGGAAAGGGTGATTACCCCTTCAAGCCCTACCTGATCCCGGGCCTCCAGCGCGTTGACGCCGTTGATCCTAAAGATGTAGCTTGAATCATAAGCCCCGTCCCCGTCCCGGTCATAGTTGCCGTTCACGTTGGTAACAAAGGGATGTTCGGTAAAGAAGTCGAGACCCGTGGTCCCGTTGATCCCATAGGCCGAACGGTGTACCTCGTTTACCAGGTCGATGAAATTCATGGTCATGGAATCCAGGTTCTGAATTTCTTCCTGAATGGTGTGATCCCTCAGTTCCACCAGAGCCGCCAGGCTTCCCTCCTGGAAATGGGCTTCCTCCCCGGTCTCCCGCCAGGTTATCCGGGAATACCCCTGGGTTTCGGCTCCCTGGACCAAATCGAACTGCCGGCCTATGCCGCCCTGGACCAGAACGAATCCCGCGGTGTGGACCATGAATTCGTCCGGGTCCCGGTTATCCACCGTAACGTCGATAATCGACGAAAGACGGTCAACCAGGAGGTCCCGGCGATCCATGAGGTCGTTGGGGTTATCCCCCTGGGCCTTGATGCGCTGTATATCCCGGTTGACGCCGGCGATTTCCCGGGAAAGGCCGTTGACCTTGTCTACCGTGAGCCTGATGTCTTCCTCGGCCATGTCTTGAAGGCCCTTGAGGCTCTTATACTGCTCGTGGATGCCGTCGATCAGGCTCTTACCCCGTTCAAGCACTGCGGTCCGGGGAGCGGTATCGGCGGGGTATATCGAAAGTTCCTGCCAGGCGTCCCAGAAGGCGTCCATCTTTCCCCGGATGGAGCTCCCCCCCACTTCCAGATACGTCTGCTCCATCATGCGGATATAGGGGTCCCGGGCGGCCCAGTACCCTTCCCCGCCGGCCTGGGCTGCGATACGCCGGTCCAGAAGCTGGTCCCTGATGCGCTCTATCCGCTCCAGGATGGTTCCCTGGCCTAACTGTCCGGCGGTTTCCTCCCGGTTGAGGCCGGGCAGGTATATGGGATCAAAGGCCGACATTTCGACCCGCTGCCGGGAATACCCTTCGGTAGAAGCGTTGGAAAGGTTATGTCCTGTGGTATTAAGGGCCTGCTGATGGGCTATGACCCCCCGCTTTCCTATCTCAATCCCTTGAAAAGTGGATGTCATGATTCCTTCTCCTTCATTATTGAGCCTGTCCCAAAACTAATTGACTGTGCGCCAGCGCGCACGGTTTTGGGAAAGCCTTTATTAATTAACAATGGCGGTCCAGTACCATACTCCGCATATCCGCCTGAACCTGAACGCCGCTGCGGGAATATATCCTGCCTTTCCGGTCCGGGAAGGCCGCTTCCAGAAAGCCTGCAATCAAAAGACTGGCTTCGCTGAGGTAGTTCATGAGGGCGCCGCCTTCTATCCTGACTTTCATGGTTTCTGTTTTAAGGCTGCGATATGCGCCGGTGACTGCTTTCCGCTCGTCCGGGGGAAACCGGGAGACAAGGGCGTAAAAACCAGCCCCGGCCCCGTCTTCTTTCGGCGTATCGCCGCCGCCGGAAAGGGAGGAGAAAATTCTGACGCGCTCCTGATCCAGGTCCTTAAACTGCGCCCCCAGCTGGTTCAGGGCCTCCATGTGAGATTCAAAGGCCGGCCACTGCCGGTTTATGACTGCCTGGCGGATCAATGCCTGCATCCCGGCAATCTGCGCCACAAGCTTTCGTTCCTGCTCTAAAACCGCCCTGCACTGGCCGTATGCCGGATTTTCATCATGAACCGCCGCCGCATTCGCTGTGTGTTCCATGTCTGCTATACCTCTAATTCAATATCGGCATGGGGGAGAGGAGAGTTTAATAGAAAGATTGGGATAGTACGGGAAGAACCCTGCGAGCCGGGGCAAAAGGCATTTGAAGATTTGTCCGCGGATTAAGGCGAATTTCCACGAATTATTCGGATACATTTGTGTCTGCGGACTTAAAGTCCGGCGGACTAAAGTCCCTGTGCGTTTACTTTGGGGCAGGTGCAGCGGACGGAACAGGGCCGGTACTCTTTATCGCGCTGCGCGTTGGAATCACCGCAGGCAAAAGGAAGCCGCCGGGCAGGAGATATACTTTTCCAGGAAGCAACGGATTACGGAGTTTTGCGCTGCAAATCCGGGCTTTATCTCCCCCCGATTCCCGGCGGCCCCGGACCCCGCTGCCGCCTAAAGCCGCTCTATCTCTTCAAGGGAAAGCCCGAAACCCGCGGCAATGATGTCAGGTGAAATCCCCATCTGTTTCAGCCGCCGGGCGCCTTCCTGCTTTTCCTGTTCCTGCTCCTGCCAAGCCCTTTCCCATTCCTGCAGGACCGCCCTTTCCCGTTCCTGCCGGATCACCCTTTCCTGTTCCTGCCAGGCCCTCTCCCGTTCCCGCAAGGCCCTTTCCCATTCCTGCCGGGCCTCTTCCTTCGCTTGCTGTACCGCCTGCCTCTTGTCCGCTAACACGCTCTCTACCAATGCGTCAAACATCGTCCTGTACTCCTTCCGCTCTATCA
>JAISOQ010000088.1 GCA_031275515.1 Treponema sp.
GGCGGCCCTTCGGCAATGGTAATGCCGTAGTCCAGCACATAGAGCCGGGCGCAGATACCCATGACGACCTGCATGTGGTGTTCTATCAGCAATACGGCGATCTTGAATTCGTCCCGTATCTTGAGGATAAAATCCATAAGTTCCTGAGATTCCTGAGGATTCATCCCCGCAGCAGGTTCGTCCAGAAGCAGAAGTTTTGGCTCCGTAGCCAGAGCGCGGACAATCTCCAGGCGGCGCTGTTTTCCATAGGGCAGCGATACTGCGTTGTCATCGGCGTTCTCCAGAAGGCCCACGGAGCCAAGCAGCTCCCGGGCAAACTGACGCGCCTTTCTTTCCCGGGCCATGTAGGGCGGCAGGTGCAGCACAGATTCAAACAGGTTGGGCCGTTCCCTGAGGTTACAGGCGACGAGGATGTTCTCCAACACCGTCATCTCGTGGAAAAGCCTGATGTTCTGAAAAGTCCGCGCAATGCCTGAGTCCGTAATTTTATGGGGGGCTTTGCCGGCGATGTTTTTCCCGTTGAACAGAATAACGCCCCTGGCGGGGGCATAGACTCCGGTAATCATATTGAAAGCCGTAGTCTTGCCCGCCCCATTGGGGCCTATAAGTCCGACAATCTCATCATCCCCCACAGTGATCGAAAAATCAGAGACTGCGGTAAGGCCGCCGAACTGCATGGCCACATCTTTTGTTTCCAGCATTTAGCGCCTCCTTAACGGGGATTTTATCTTTAGGCTTGATTTAATTTTTGAGATAACAGGCGAAGCCGCCGCAAGATTCCAGGAGAATTCTTTTTTACCCATCAAACCCTGCTGGCGGTAAATGACTACCGCCAGTAACAGTATGCTGAACGCCACCATGCGCAGCCCCGGCAAACCCTGGGTCCGGATGAAAAGGAGGTTCAGGGGGCCGTCCAGGAAACGCAGGAGTTCCATGGAGATAGTCACCACTATGGCGGCTATCACGGAACCGGATATGCTGCCATTGCCCCCCAGGACCACGATAAGCACGATGTTGTAGGTCAGACTGAACGTAAACATCTTGGGGTCTATGGTGTTCATAAAATGCCCCAGCAGCGCGCCGCCCACTCCGGCGATAAAACAGGAAATAGTAAAACTCACGATTTTTACCCGGGCTATGTTGATCCCCATAGCCTGGGCGGCGATCTCGTTGTCCCGGATCGCTTTACAGGCCCGGCCAAAGGCGGAATTGATCAGCGCCGCCATAAACACTATCGAAAGTATTACCAAAGCCCAGACCATCCAGGTGGTTGAATATTTCGGCAGACCCTTGAGGCCCAATGCGCCGTTGGTTATGGATTGAAGGTTGGTCAGCACTACCCGGATAATTTCGGAGAAACCCAGGGTGGCAATGGCCAGATAATCGTCCCGGAGCCGCAGCGCCGGCGTGCCGATGAGGAAGCCCGCCAGAGCCGCCGCCGCCCCCGCGATGATGATAGCGGGGATAAAGGGAAGCTGTACGTTTGCCAGAACCGGCACGATGGGGGTCAGGAAGAAATTCATCTCTTTTTGGGCAGGACTCATGGTGAGAAGGGCGCTGACATAGGCCCCTATGGCCATGAACCCCGAATGTCCCAGGGAAAAAAGCCCCGTAAACCCGTTGATGAGGTTGAGCGACAGGGCGAGGATGATGTAGATTCCGCAGAGATTGAAAATCCGCAGGGAAAACGGACTAAAAGCGGTATCTGCAAAAAGGATAAAAGCCAGGGCCAAAACCACAGCGGAAAAGGTCAGAATAAGATTGGCTTTCTTTGATACAGGATTTACCGCCGCCTTTACATTTACTGCCATAGCCGGGGCCTCACACTTTTTCTATCTGGTTTTTACCCAGGAGCCCCGAAGGCTTCACCAGGAGAACGATGATAAGAAGCACAAAGGCAAAAGCGTCCTTGTACCCCGTAAGGGTAGGCAGGAAGGCGATGATCATAAGCTCTATAAGCCCCAGGAGAAGGCCCCCCAGGACCGCCCCTCCTATGTTGCCTATGCCGCCTATAACCGCGGCTATAAAGCATTTGAGCCCCGGCATCATCCCCATAGTGGGGTTTAGCTGGGGGTACTTGATCGCCCACATGACCCCGCCTATGGCGGCCAGTACCGATCCGGCGCCAAAGGTAAAGGACACGATCCGGTTCACGTCGATGGCCATAAGCCGGGCGGCGGCCAAATCCGTGGACACCGCCCGCATAGCCATACCGGTTTTTGTCCGGTGTACAACGACAAGCAGGACGGTGAGCAATACTGCCGTCAGCGCCGGGATAACAAGGCTGATAAACAGCGCCGACACCGATCCGATGTGAACGACTTCGTTGAAAAAGGCCGGGGCCGGGAATCCCTTTGGCCTGCCCCCAAAGATCACCGTCGCCAGATTCTCCAACAGGAAAGACGCCCCGATGGCGCTGATCATGATGGAAATTTTAGGGGAATTCCTGAGAGGCTTATAGGCCGCCCGTTCAAGCCCTATGCCGAAGATCCCTGTCAGCCCCAGGGCAACGATGAACGCAGCCCACCAGGGCATAAAGAAGAGGGTAATCCCGTAAAACGCGATGTACCCTCCCAACATAAAAACATCCCCGTGGGCAAAATTGATAAGCCTGAGAATCCCGTACACCATGGTATACCCTATGGCGATCAACGCGTAAAGACTGCCCAGAGCCAAAGCATTGGAAAGATGCTGTAAAAAAAGTTCGAATGTCACGACACCCTCCTGGGCTTAATGCCCGGCGCAGTCCCGGTTATCCGGTCAGGGATTTACGATGGTTTGGAAGGCGAATTTTCCGTCCTGAACGGCTTTGATAAAGGCGCCCTTGGTAGCGTCCCCGTTGGCATCCAGGGTAACGGTTCCAGCCGCGCCCACAAACCCCTTGGTTACCGCGATAGCGTCGCGGATCTTTTGGGGATCGATGGAGCCCGCCCGTTTGATGGCATCCAGGGCCACGAGGTAGCCGTCATAACCCAGGGCGGTAACCGCCGCAGGTTCCTTGTTGTACCGGCTGCGGTATTCCTTGAGGAAGGTTTCCGCTGCTGGGGAAGCCGCGTATTCGGAGGCGAAGAAAGTGGAGAACACCGCCCCTTCGACACGTTCCCGGCCCACATCGATGAATTCCGGGGTCTCCCAGGTGTCGCCGCCGATGATGGGGACGCCGATCCCCATCTCCCGGGCCTGACGGATCACCAGCGCCGATTCAGTGTAGTTGCCCGGAGCAAAGATCACGTCCGGGTTCAAAGACCGGATGGAGGTGAGCTGGGCGCTAAAATCCTGATCCCCCGTATTGTAATTGACCGTGGTAAGAACAGCATCAGGATTACCCGTCAGGGCTTTGAAGTTATCGGAAAAGAACTTCGCCAGGCCCACGGAATAATCGTTGGAAACTTCCTGAACGATAACCGCAGTCTTGGCGTTCAGGTCTCGGAAGGCGTAGTTTGCCATAACCGTCCCCTGAAAGGGATCGATGAAGCATACCCGGAAGTAGTAATCATTCCCCGCGGTTACCAGGGGATTGGTACAGGACAGGCCGATTACCGGAATCCGCGCGTCTTTGGCAACCTCGCCTCCGGCCATAGACAGAGAGGAACCCCAGGAACCCAGGATAACCTGTACCTTATCACTGTCCACCAGACGCTGGACAGCATTGGCCGCCTCAACCTTGTCAGATTTGTTGTCCACCACCACGAGTTCCACCTTGTAGGTTTTACCCGCCGCTTCTACCGTGGGGTTAAGCTCATGGGCAAGCCTGATGCCCTCCACTTCCATAGCGCCTCCCGCAGCGTTGGCCCCGGTCATGGGTTCAAATACCCCGATTTTGATGACATCGGATGTTCCGGCCTGTTGACCGCCCCTGCTGCACGAGGCAAAGACAGCCAAACTCAGAATCAAAACGATTCCCCATACTTTTCTTTTTAGCCCTTTCATATTTCTCCCTCTGTGAGTAAAAAACGGATGCTATACCGCTTTTCAGAACCGGGTTTGAGACCGGCTCATAGACTTAAAACTTGGGAACTATACCACAAAAGCGGCAAAAAAACAATCCTCACATAGCCCCGCTAGGGCCGGGAGGGGCGGCCGGCTTTTGTTTTCCGGACAGCCGGAAGTGAAAAATTTCATATTGTAATTTAGACCTTTTCGTGGTATCATTTCAAAACTATGCCCCAACAATTAGATCTGTATACGATTTTGATGCTCTATGCCAATAAGCGCCATTCTCCGTACATCGATATCAACCTATTCCTGGTTTTTCTTGAAAAATATGCAACCCGCGCTTCCAAGGAACACGCTGAATGGAAAAAATGGACTTCTGATACGAAGACGCATTTCTACAAAGAATTACCCTCGTTAGTAGAAGCCAAAAAATGCGAGTTGTTGGATAATAACCGGCGCGTATTGATGGTTGACTTTTATGCGGCGCTTCTCAATCCCATCTACAAAGACATAGATACCAATGCGGGCGTTCCCTTTCCGGACGCCGCTTCTCTGGGGATAACCCTGCCGGACGAAGAATGCCGGATCCTCAGTATTAAAGAAGACCTGGCCGAGTATATGCAAAATCCGCAGAAGTCGATAATGCCGGTTATCAAGATCGTTTTTCCCGACGACATTCCCTCGGCGCTGGTCCTGGCGACCGCTATTCCCAGGCCCCTCCTTGATGCGGCGCTTTTAAAAGTCCGTAATTTTCTGCGTACCCAAAATAACATGAACTTCTTCCAGCGCCGGCTTCTGTCGCAGATGCAGGGTAAAGAGGGCTTTCTCAGGGACGCGCTGAATATGGTGTCGGTGCGGCCCCTGGATTGTATCCCGCAAATTCAAGCCTCCGGGGAGTTCATTTCTTATTTCTGGTCTTCGTTCTGTTCCGCAGTAAAAAGCGAATTGAGAAAAAAGAATGACTTTCTGTCGATTGATATAGCCGTATTTCAAGCGGTGTATATAATCGAAGCCTTTTCCACATTATTCAAAGAAATCATGATAGCGGAACGGGAAAAGGAGATGGCGTTAAAAGCCCTGGAAACCGCCATAGATCAGCCTCCCTACGCCTATACCATGGAAGAAATCTTCAAATTTACCGATAGTACGGGCCGAGCCCTTCTGGGACAGTATACGGAAGAGGATCTGAAAGAATACCTCAACTCCAAGTCAACCGCTGCCGATGGCGAAGAATTGTCGTCCCTGCTCATTTACCGGAATAAAAAAGGCGAGCAGATATTTATCAACAAACAAAAAGTTTTTCTTGTGTGCGCCCGTTTAGCAGGAGAAGCCCGCAATCAGATCAGGAAAGCCCTCGGAACCCGGTGGCTGCGTCTTATGCGGGACTTCAATAAAGAACCTGCCATGGAAAACGACGAACAATTTCATCAGCTCCTCACCAAATATGTCCTTCAGTTCGTCCCCGACCTTATATACCTCCTGCGTGACAAGCGGACGTTTCTTATTCAATGCGAAACCGAACGGTCCCAGGGAGGGGTCCCCCTTACGGCGCGGTTCTACAACCCGGTAGGGATCCTGCTCCCCATGGGAACGCTGCTCATGCTCAACCGTAAAGATCTCCTGACCGACGCACGAATCTTGCTGCCGGTCTGGTATTCCATTCCGGTACTATCGGCTATATTTGCCTTTTTCAGCCGTTTGTTTTCGGGGAATAAAAACAAGCCTCAAAAAAAAGAGACTTCCTCATCCGAGAAAGAAAAGGCCCCGTCCCAGGAGCAGGCAATAAAAGCGACAGCTGCCCAAATCGTACAAAAATTGTCAGCCGGCGGCAAAAGTCCGGAGGCGTCCATGGCGGACCTTGAAAAACGCTGGCACGTTATATTGAACAAGGAATCTAAACAGCATCTTATAACGGACATAAAATCCCTGATAAAGGACCGGCTGCGCCGGAATTTGCGGCTCAATATGAACCAAAAGATTTCCGAACAGATCATTGACGATCTGGCAGCCTCCATCTACGTGGAAGCTCCCGTGCTGAAGAAGCTGGGGGATCAGGAGTCGCTCATAACCTACATCAAGCTCTACATTGCAAAATTATTGCTGACAACCAAATTCTGATGCGCGCCGGAGGATAGACCGCTATACAAGCGTTTAGGCTTCCGCGGCCTTTTTTTATTTTTTTCTAAATATTCTTGATCGGATGTTGAAGCGCCATGCAGAATCATCCCATATATACGGTATCAGAGACAGTATATGTTGGCCGGATTCGTCGAATTGGGCTGCGGACTGCCTGTGACCGGCGGCAGTGCCGCTGCCGGAGTATGCTGAAATATGGAGGCATTCATGAACAGTCTCAACAATATTCTTATCGAAGGAAATCTTGTTCAGGATCCCTTGCTGCGTTCCACTCCCAAAGGAACGCCGGTCTGTACCCTCCGCCTTGCCTCAAACCGTTACTACAAACAGGATACAGGGTTTGAAAAGGAAACCTGCTTTTTTAACGTGGAAACCTGGGCAAAGCTGGCTGAACACTGCTCTCATGTGGGACACAAAGGTCAGGGAATCCGGGTGACTGGCCGGCTGAAACAGGACCGCTGGAAAGGAAAGGACGGCAAAACCCATTCCAGGGTGACCATTATCGCCGAACACATTGCGTTTAAGCCGAATTTCAGCCAGGATGACGGCGCTTCGGGCGCCGTCAGGAGCGGGGAACCGGGCGGCCTGTCCGAACAGGATGTCGTATCTGAATCGGAGTATGCGGACATTCAAGAGGCGGAAACAATAGTATTTTGACCTTCCGGGTATTGGCGCTTCGAGCCGGAAAGGGTATACTCCGGCGGCGCGTTTTGGCGATAAGGGCTGTTCCGAAATCCGGTTTCGGAGCAGCTTTTTTTGACGGAATATACCACTCATATATTTAACGTGAGTTCGATGAAATCTAAAGGTCCACGGATTAACGCGGGTTATTGAACGCCGCTCGTTTAAATCCGTGAAATCCGCGTAATCTGTGGACCTGTTCTCCATAAACTGGCCTGCGGCGATGCCCCGGGCCGTATGCGCTTCCGGGGTCATGACGGAAAGCCGGTTCATGACCCAAAAGCCGCATCTCCCGGCTTAAAGGCTATACTCCTCAGTCTCACTCCCAATTAGTCTCTGAATCAGCGGCGCTGATGTCATCATGCTCTCCCAAAACGCTGCTGCGGTTACTTTTGAGGATGAGTCATTATAGTGATGGATACACGTCACTGGGTACCTCATTAGTGTCGGTGAGGAGCAAATTGCCGCTGAAGGTTCCGCCGTTCCTGGTGAACGTGCCGTTGGCGGCGACATACACCCCGGCGCCGAGCATATTTTCGCTGTAATTGTCGCTGTGGCTGTAATTGTCGCTGATGCTTCCATTGTTCATGGTGAACGTGCCGTTGGCGGCGACGTACACCCCGGCGCCGGGCATATTTTCGCTGAGATTGGTGCTGATGCTTCCATTGTTCATGGTGAACGTACCTTTGCCCCCGACATACACCCCGCCGCCGCCTCCGGCGCCTCCGGGACCGCCGCTGCTATTGTAGCTGATGGTTCCGCCGCTCATGGTGAATTCGCCGGAGGATGCGACATACACCCCGCCGCCGGCCCCATTGCCGGTACTGGGATTGCGACTTTCATTGGTTCTGATATCTCCGCCGCTCATAGTGAATGTGCTGGAGGCGCCCCCGACATACACCCCGCCGCCGTACTCTGTGCTGTCATTGTTGCTGATGGTTCCGCCGCTCATGGCGAATTCGGCATGGTTGCTGACATACACCCCGCCGCCGTTCCTTGTGCTGTCATTGTTGCTGATAGTTCCGCCGGTCATGGTGAATTTGTTGTTGGCGGCGACATACACCCCGCCGCCGTTCGATTTGCTGTAATTGCCGCTGATGGTTCCGCCGTTCATGGTGAATGTGCTGAAGTTGCCCCCGACATACACCCCGCCGCCATAGTCTTTGCTTTCATTGCCGGTGATGGTTCCGCCATGCATGATGAACGTTCCACCGCTGAGATTCACCGTCGACTTCACAGCGTAGGTG
>JAISOQ010000153.1 GCA_031275515.1 Treponema sp.
AATCTGCGGATGGCATCATGTATTCACAAGGCCAGGACTATGAACATCTGGGCCGTGAAGCCGACGGTAATGGGGAGGGCTATGTTATCGTAGTCTTCCAGGGGCAGGGCTTCCACAACCGTGGCGGTAATGGCGGCGAGGAGGGCCAGGGCGAAATTCCCGGAGACCCGGTGAGCCGCGATGAATACCACGATGAAGCAGGCCGCCGATCCCTCTATGCTCTTGCCCAGCATAAAAGCGGGACGCAGGCGGCCAAATAATTTGCCCACAAGACTGGCGAATCCGTCGCCAAAGGCCAAAGCGTAGATGGCGATGGAGGCTGCCGGGGAGGGATACAGGAACAGAGCGAGGAGAGCGCCCAGTCCGAGGGTCACCGGACCCAGCACAAAACGGCCCTGGTCGCGAGTACGGGCGGCCATAGCCGTCACGGAAGAAATGAGAGGGATCGTTATACCCGAAAGCCGGAAGTTTTCCATACAGGTATAACACAGGATGCCGATCATCAATAGTACGACCGTGAGAGGGCGGTTCACCGCAGCCATGCCGGGACTGAGGGCGATAAGAAAATGAATGATTTTTCTGATCAGCTCTGTTTTAAGTTCCCCAGCATCTACAACCGCTCCAAGCTGCCGCAAAGGAATGCCCGGGAAAGTGTAATTTTCTCTAAAAAAAATTACTTTATTCATATAAATCTTATAGCAAGTTTTATGCCAAATTATGACAAAAAATAAAAAAAAATCAAGATGCGTATTTCCATATAAAGTAAAGAAATACAAGTTCCGATAATAGCTCGGTATCTATCAAAATCAGTCAATGTCTGAAAAAGAATACAGGGAATAGTCAAAAATTACTATTCCGGAGGAGCGGTCCTGGCACTCCGGGGCCTTACCGCGTCTTACCTACCCTGTATCTGGGGCACCATCCGCTGATGACGCACCGGGAACAGAATGGGCTGACAGGGCGGCATATTATTTGGCCGTAACGGACCAGGAGGGCGTTGATCCGCTTCCAGTACTTTTTCGGGAGTATGCAGCGCAAGGCCGCTTCCGTTTTGTCCGGGGCGGAGGTCCCTTCCGGGCCGAACCATCCCATGCGGTTGGAGATACGGTGGACGTGGATATCCACGCAGATGGCGTCTATGTCGAAGGCTTCGGAAAGGACCAGGTTGGCGGTTTTCCGCCCCACTCCCGGCAAGGCAAGCAGGGCGTCCATGTCCGCAGGAACCTGGCCGCCCTGCTGTTCCAGGAGGATACGGGCAATTTTCGTGAGGCTGGCCGCTTTGATCCGGTAAAACCCTGCCGGGTAAGACAGCCGGGCGGTCTCCTCCTCGCCCAGGGAAAGCAGGGCCGCCGGAGTGGGCGCTTTTTTCAGGAGCCGCGTTGAGGCGGCCAGGGTCACTTCGTCCTTGGTACGGAGGCTGAGGATGGTGGATACCAGGACCGCCCAGGGGTCCCGGCGGTATAACCCGGCTATGGCGGTTACCGAAGGGTCGGCGGCAGGAACTGCGGCATCCCCCCGGGTTTCATCTTCCTCTTGCCGGGCGTACCAGGTTTCCAGGGCGGTGAATATCGCATCCCAGGGAGGGGCCGGAGCATTTTGTGAGGTTTTCATGAGCGGCGGCCCCAAACCGGGCTTGCGGCGCCGCCGGGCGGTTCGTCCGGACGCTCTAAAAGGGCGGTAGCCAGGGCTTCCACGGCCAGGCCCCCGCCGACAATCCCCAGGCCCTCGGCGGTTTTTCCCTTGACAAAGACGGAACCGGCGTCCACCTCCAGTATGGCCGCCAGGGAAGCGCGGATAGCCTCCCGGTAGGGGAGTATACGGGGCTTTTCACAGATAACCACGCAATCCAAGTTGACCAGACGCCAGCCCGCCTCCAGCGCCTTCCCATAGGCGGAACGGAGCAGGACCAGGGAGTCGGCGTCTTTCCAGGCGGGGTCCTGGGGCGGATAAAGTTCCCCGATGTCGCCCAAGGCGGCGGCCCCCAGAAGGGCGTCGGTGACCGCGTGGGCCAGGACATCGCCGTCGGAGTGGCCCAGTTCGCCCTTTTCCGCAGGAATTTCGACGCCTCCCAGGAGGAAGCGGCGTCCTGTTACCAGACTGTGGAGGTCCCAGCCCAAGCCGGTACGGATCATGAGGCCAGATCCTCCGGAAAGGTGATCTTCCGGTTGGCCGGGACGCCGGGAATGGCCGCCACCGGGCCCTGGAATTCGCCCCAGACTTCGGCATCGTCCGTGTAGTCCCGGCCATCCCGCTCCTCCCGGAGGGCGGCCTGTTCGTGGGCCTGGAGTATGGCGGGATAGGCAAAGGCCTGAGGGGTCTGGGCTGTCCCGATTCGCGAGCGGATAAGGTGGCGGGTGATAAAACCGCCCTCATCCAGCTCTTTGGGGGTCTCGATGATAGGGAGCAGGGGGACTACCGCCTGGCGCTGCATAACGGCGTCTATAGTCCGTTCGATCATGTCCCCGTCCACCCAGGGACGGGCGCCGTCGTGGATAAGCACATACGCCGGGTTCCAGGAGGCAAGAAAGGCGAGGGCCTTATGGACGGAAGCGCGGCGCGTAGGACCTCCGGGTACGAAACGGACCGGGGGGCAGGACCGGTCCTCAAGGAGGGAAGGGGGGAGGCAGGCCCGGGCCGCTTCCTCACCCGCCGCCGGGTCTTGGGGGACGGTGACGGCGATAAAGCCGATACGCGGGGAAGCGGCAAAAGCCAGAACTGCGGCGCCTAAAACAGTAAGTGATTCGCCGCCAGGACCGGACTGCTGCGGCAGCAAGGGGCGGTATTCCTTTTTGACGCCCCCCATGCGCCGGGAAGCTCCGGCGGCAGTAACAATAACGGCGATGCGCGGAGGAACCGGGGCGTTTCTCATGGAAAACCCTGGGTTACTTCGCTTCGAGACGGGTAAAGATCATCGTTTCCACTTCTTCTTTAGGCTTCTGGAGGGAAAAAGCAATTTCATCTTCCAGAAGTTTCAGAGCGTTATCATAGAGTTTCCGCTCCAGAATAGGCAGTTCTTTGACCTTGCTGCGGTGATAGAGGGACCGCACAATGGCGGCGATGTCCATGACGCTGCCCTTTTTCAGCAGATCCAGATTCATCTGATACCGGAGCTTCCAGTCCGAAGGGATAGGCTCGTAATCTTCACCGATCAGGGTCAAGGCTTTTTCGGCTTCATCCTGGGGAACAATAGCCCGGATCCCCAAATCTTCCGCTTTTTCAATGGGAACCATGATGGTCATATCCGAAACTTCAAGATAAATCACATAGTACAGAACTTTTTTATTCTTGAATTCTTTGGCTTCGATAGCTTTGATAATTCCCACACCCTGGCTGGGATATACTACCTGCTGGTCAACGCAAAACGTTGGCTGAATATCTGTGACCGTATTGTCCATTAGCCACAGTATACTCATAAATTCAAATTTAAGCTACTGCCCCGGAACGCCGGAAACAGGCGCGGAGGCCGATCCCAACGCGATTCCCGGCAGGGGCTTGAAGGCCTTAAAAGACAGGTACTTAAAGGGATGAATGTCCAGGGCATTGGGAAACCAGCCGTCCAATTCGCCCATATCCACCATATTCAAGGCGGAGCTAAAGGAAATAGGCAGCACCGTTCCCCGGTCCAGGAGTAGTTTTTCCGCTTCCGCCAGGGTTTTCCAGCGTTTTTCCCCGTCTTCGGTCATGGACTTGTCTATCAGAGCCTCGTAATCCGCATCGTTAAACCGGGCGTCGTTTAAGTTGGAGTCCTGGCGCCACATCTGGAGGAAGGTGTAGGGATCCGCAAAGTCCCCTATCCAGGTAGAGAACCCGACTTCGTAATCGTTCTCCTTGAGGGACCGGAAGTATTGGCCGTAAGGAACAACGTCGATTTTTACGGTCAGTCCCAGTTCCTGCATCCAGGTAGCGGCCATAAGCCCCCCGATCCGGGCCGCTTCCATGGATGGGGTTAGGCGTATCACCAATTCCGGAAGGCCCTTCCCTCCCGGATAGCCCGCGTCGGTTAAAAGCTGCTTTGCGCCTTCCACATCCGGCTCCTCAAAGCCCTTAACCTCCGGGTAGCCCGGCAGCTGGTAGATCAGCGTCGAGGCCGGCAGTTGGAAGCCTGTCCTAAGCTGCTCCCAGGGCAGGGAAATAGAGAGAGCCCTGCGTACCCGGTGATCGTTCCAAGGAGCTTTGGCGGAACGGATAAAATAGTAATGAGTGGCGAACAGGGCGTTCACAATGATGCCGCTCCGGTCCGTCAGCATATCAATGTTTACGTCTCCCGAGACCCACCGGGCTTCCCCGGAATTCCAGTAAGCCGTACATTCATCCCGGTCCTCGGTGTACCGAAAGGTGAGTTTGTTCAGAACCACCCGGGACGCATCCCAATACTGGAGGTTTTTTTCCATGAGGATGGCGTTTTCTTTCCAGCCGGTGATGTAAAAAGGGCCGTTAGATACCGGCGGCGCAGCGGACCAGTCTTCCCTGTTGAGCATAGAAGGATGAATAGGGCTGAAAGAATGATGGCAGAGCATGGCCGGGAAGAAAGACGCCGGAGAGTTGAGGCGGACCTTCAGAGTCCGGCTGTCCGGCGTTTCTATCCCCACCTTATCGGCGTTGGCAAGAACCCCGGTACGATAATCCCGCGCCCCGGTTATGATGTCAAAGAGGGAGGAATAGGGGGATTCCCGTCCGGGGGACAACAGGGAAAGCCAGGCGGCGCGGAAATCCTCGGAACGGACCGCATCGCCGTTCCAGTATTTGGCCCCTTCCCGTATGGTAAAAGTCCAGGTTTTTTTATCCTCCGAAAGATCCCATTTGCTGGCCGCCGCGGGGATTGGTTCCATCGTGAAGGGATGATAGGAAAAAAGGCCCTCGTATAAGGCGGTGAAAAACTGGGCTTCGCTGGACAAATAGGATTTCCGAAAGTCCAGTTCCACCCCTTCGCTGAAAAAGACCACCGTGAGTTCGTCCCGGTTCACGATGGACGGCCTGGGTTCCGCCGTGAGGGGCCCTTCCCCGGGAGAAGAATAGCCCTGGTCCGCCCCGGATGCGGGCGGCGGGATTACCGGGGAAGGATTCCCGGTACAGGAGATGAAACCGGCGGCCATTATAAAGATGATGCTTCCGAAAGCCTTTTTCATGGATCCTCCTAAGTCCCGGAGCCGATTCCAAGGCGTTTGAACTGTTCTTCTTCCTCTTTTTGGGCGCTGTATTCGTGGCGTTTGTGGTTCGCGTTGATGATGGCGTTTTTCATAGAGCTTAATTCGGGTTTAAACCCTTTAATCTTATCCCTGTTTTCCTTGTCTGCCGCGGCTTTAAAGAAATCGTCCAGGGCGGACAGGGTCCTATGCAGGGCTTGGACATCCCGGATATTTCTTTCCAGGATTCCGGTTATTTGGGCTTCTTCCATAGCTTCGAGTTTGGGCAGACTGACCCTCCGGTTACTGATGCTTTGGAGGAGCCGGATTTTTTGATCCATCGCAGTTTTCAGATCATTAAGGTTTACCTCTTCCTTAACTTTTGTATTCTTGACGGGATCAAAATATTCAACCGTGTAAACCACCGGCTCAGGCTCCTTGTTCAACATCTGCTGTAACAGCTTCCTGAGTTTCTCCCAAAAAGTTTTCCGCCGGTTTTCCAGAACCCCGGCGTTTTCGATCACCTTGGAGGCTATCTCGGCAAGCGTCGAGCCCGCGCCCCCTATGACAAAGATCCCATCTATCAAAATAGTCTTCAGAGAAATCTGAGGTTTGGTGATTTTCGGTTTAGTTTCGGGAGCCGCAAAATTTTTCAGAACCTGTTCCCGGAACTTCTCGCCGTCCTGGGAATAATCTTCCCGTATGACCTCTTCCACCAGGTCGGGATAGAAGGGCTTGCCGGACATAACGGAGCTGAATTTCTTCTTAACATGAGCTATTTGGGCAGCTTCCGCCGGCTGCATGACGCCGGTTACTTTTTCCCGCAGCTCCATCTTGTAGATTTCCCGGTTATAATCAACCACCCCTTTTAAACAACCCCGAATAGTCCCCGTGGTCCGGGACAGATTGCTCAATGCCTGATTGATGATATTTATGCCCAGGGGATCCGTCCCCTTCCGCGCCTGGGTTACCAACTCGACCATAGCGTTGGTATTCGAAGAGGTTTTAAGGTCCGGAATGAAACGGACCCAGTCTATGTATTTGATCAGCCCGAGGATCCGTTTAATCCTCTCAATGGAAAGGGTTTCAAGACTGATTTGATAAAAATTTACTAAAAAATCAAGCTGATTGTCGAATTGGGCAAGGCGTATGGTCATCTTTGCCACCCGTTCCGTCTCCGGGAAGGGGGCTGCATCGGGAATTTCGATATCCGCAACTTTTACATCCTGCTTGTACGGGTCCTCGTTAATGATTCTCCGTTTGAGAAGCAGCGAATAAATAGAAAAAAAAGCCTCATGGAAAGTACGGAGTTCTTCTTTTAGCTTAGGCAATTCGGACTTTTCCAGCCACTGCCGCCGTTCCTGAAGGACTTCTGTTATTTTTTGATAATATTCACCCAATTCCATCATTAGCTAGAGTATGCAACAAAAAATAAATTAAGGCAATATTAAAGCAGGGCGCATGTACGCAGCATACTATTATTATGAAACAAAGCGTATACATTATTTTGGAGCGCCCTTTCCGAAAAGCGTTTGGCGACTTCCGGGCCGGTTTTAGGGCGAAAAACCTTTCCCCCTGCCGGGCTTTTCCGGTGGTAAGCCTGGCGTTTATCCTCTTTGCCTGCCGGGACCCGGTCATCCCTTCGTCTTACCGCATGGTCCTGCCCGCCCTGCCCCCGGCCTGGGAAGCGATCCTGGGCCCGCCCTGGTGGCGCATCGAGTGGTTCGGCCCGGACGGACGCCTCTGTTCCGACGAAGGGCCGGCCTCGGGCTTTCCCGAAGTGAGCCTCCCTGCGGAATGGGCCAGCCCGGTCCTGGCGTATCCCTTCTGGCCCGGTCTGGGCCTCAGTCCCGGCCGTATGCGTCCGGCAGGCGCCCTTGCCCCCTTCGATGTCCAAAGGGGCGAGCTCCTCCTGACTTGGGAGGCCGGTCCCGAAGCCAGGTTTTACCGCTCCCTGGCTGCCGCCGTCTTTTCCGGCGGCAGTCTTTCCGGGACCGCGGCGGAGAGGCGTCCAGACCGTTTTGACTGGCCCCGTTTCCGGAACCTTCTGCGGAGCGGCGACGTTCCCCCGGAGATACGGAGTGACCCCTGGCTTGCCGACTGGGACAGGATTGCCGCAAAAACCGTGCAATCCGGCTTTGACCGCCGCCGCATACAAGCCCGTTCCCGGGAACCCTTAGGGGTAAGCGTCCCCTGGCCGGGCCCCTGGGCAGGTTCTTCCCCCTTTGAGGAAGTCCGTCATTGGGAGGCCGGAGAAACGGTGACGGTGGAAGCCGCAGCGGAAGCGGATACCCTGATTTCCCCCGGCGGTATGCTGCGGTACAATGTGAACGGGACGATCCGCATCCCCTGGCAAGAACAAGACCGATAACTTGCCGGCCCTGCCCCGGATTCCCCGGTAAGCCTGCCGGAAGCGGGGCGGTTTTTTTATAAAATATCTTGATATATTTAAATCTTTCGCATATTATTTAAAAATGATTCCGGTTTTAACCGGATTGGAACTTTATTTATGTCTGCTCCAGGATATTGGATTTAAATAAAGATTTTTTTCAGTATAATCGTTGATATTTAACATGAGGGGAGCGGTCTCCTGTAGTTAAAGACGGTATGGTTTTTTTGGATTTGAGGGTTCATTCATTGAAAGTTTGTATAAGTGAAGGTCTATACTATGAAAAAGTTATTATAAGAAGGGGTTTCAAATGAAACGTTTTTTTTTGATTGTTTTTACAATTATTTTGATTTTTTTACCGGCTATGCTTTTTGCCCAAACGGCCCGGGAGCCTGCATATAATATTATAATCACTCCTATTACCTATGAGCCGGAATTAGCGGCGGATTCATCCCCGATATATCAGTCCATAGTCAATGAGTTTGGCTGGCAGGGGCAGTTGAACAGTCTTTACCGGCTTATCGAAACGAATGGAAGCATAGGGAACCCGCCTTCTCTTTCCAATCTTCCCCAGGACGCTCAAGCGGCGAATCCCCGGTATGTGCTTACCTCCAGGATATTTACCGACGGGCCGGAACGGGTAGTCGGCGTGGAGCTGTACAGTATCCCCAATTTTGATTTGGTCGGAACCCAGGAACTGGCGTATACCACCCAGGACGAAGTCCTGGGACTGTTGGCGTTCTTCTGTTGGAGCCTTTCTTCTACCCTTCCGCCTGACGACCGGCCTATAGAGCCGGAAATTGTATATGTCAGCCCGGA
>JAISOQ010000126.1 GCA_031275515.1 Treponema sp.
GGTTTCAAAACTACCGGGTTTTGAAACCGGTTCAGTGGAGTAAAATTATGGTTAACGCACAGGCAGGGTTAGCTCGATATTTATCAAAATACGAGAACCAGAGTATTGAGTGCAGTCAATATGCCCTTATGAAACTGGGGATTGACAGAATTCATTGCCATCTAAAAATCGATGAATATGTCATTCTCTGTGTTCCTTTTCAGCTTGGATTTAAGCGTTCCCTGTTTATTGCTTCCCTCTCCAGGCAGGAATTAAACTTTTTTCAGCAGTATATTAACGGTACCGCGGGGCTTTCCATAGGGTTTTCCCCGAACAGGAAACATGCGCCCATACAGTTCTTTATACGCTGCAATCTGGCGGCCCTGGGGCAGATGAAAGGCCGGGAAGACATGGTGATCTTTGTGGTGGATTACAAAACTACTCCCGATGATCTGGTGAGCCTGCTGGGAAATTTCCTGGACAATCATGCCCGGCTCAGGGATCAATACGAAGATCATGGGAATTCGGTTATCAGAATGACTTCCTCCGCAGCAAAAATTTTGGGTTACAATATGTACGCCACAATTACGGAATCCAACACCCCGGGAAAGCGGATTCAGATCTTCAACCTGAGCAACAAAACGATAGATCATCTGGAAGCGGATGTTTCCACTGAACGCCCGCAGGGTACGGAGGTGACGTACCAGTTGTTTTTTGCAAAGTACCGTATCTCCGTAGCCGGAATAGTGAACAGCGCCGTCAGGCTTCCCCAGGGGATAATCAGGACCATCTCGAGGCTGGCTTTCAGTCCTGAACTAGTGGAGATCATCAACGATTATTGGTATACTATAGGCCAGCTTTCGAGCTGAAGGCTGGCCGGCAGAGCCTCCCGGGGAAATCCGGCAGGGCTTGGTCTGGCGCCGGGGTCTGCCCTTTGGGGAAGGCCGAAAATCCACTATAAAAAAGGCAAGGGTCCAACATTCGATGTTTTGGGCTGGTTTCAGGTTACTATGGCAAATTTAATTGAACCGAGAATTCTCAAAGGCTTCCGGGATTTTCTTCCCGCCGGGGAAATCGAACGGCGCTCCCTGGTGGAACGTATCGAGGCGGTTTTCCGGATGTACGGTTTCGTACCTATCGACACGCCGGCGCTGGAATACGCGGAGATCCTCCTGGGCAAAGGCGGGGGCGAAACGGAGAAGCAGATCTACCGCTTCACGGATCACGGGGGCCGGGACGTGGCTCTCCGGTTCGACCTTACCGTGCCTTTCGCCCGGTTCGTGGCGGAACACCGGGAAGAGCTTCCCCTGCCGTTTAAGCGCTACCATATCGCCAAGGTCTGGCGGGGGGAAAACACCCAGCGGGGGCGCTACCGGGAATTCACCCAGTGCGATTTCGATATTCTGGGAAGCGAAAGCCCGGCGGCGGATTTTGAAATCCTCCTGGTGATGCATAACACCTTAAAAGCCCTGGACGCCGGAGATGTGACTATCAGGATGAATCACCGGGGGCTTTTCAACCGGTTCATCGCCCGCCTTTCCTTACAGGATAAGTCGGCTGAAGTCCTCCGCACTGTGGACAAACTTGCCAAATTGGGCCGGGACGCTACGGAAGAATCCCTAAGGGAACTTGCCGGCGGGGAAAGGGCTGGAGAGATACTCCGTTTTATAGAAGCCCGGGGGAGTTTCGAGGAGACGCTGGAGACCGTTACCGGGGCGGCGGGGGGTGAGTGTCCCGAATCGGAGCGGCTCCGCCTGATACGTTCCTTCATGGTTGATACCGGGATAGCCGGTTCCTTCGTCCTTGATCCTTCCATAACCAGGGGGCTTGATTACTATACCGGGGTGGTTTTCGAGACCTTCCTCAACGCCCTGCCGGAAATAGGATCGGTCTGTTCAGGAGGCCGGTATGATAATCTTGCGGGCCTTTACTCCCGGGAAAAACTCACCGGGGTGGGGTCTTCCATAGGGCTGGACCGGCTCATCGCCGCCCTGGAAAGCCTGGGCAAGGCCGGGGGCCGGAGCACGTATGTGAAGGCGGCCATAGTCTGCGTGGACGAGGCGGATGGAGGGGCGTATCAGGTCCTGGCGGAACGTTTCAGGGAACGGGGCGTCCCCTGCGAGGTCTTCCCGGAGGCGAAGAAACTCACCCAGCAGTTCGTCCTGGCGGAGAAGAAGGGCGCCCAATGGGTTGTCATTCCCGGGGAAAAGCCCGCCGAAAGCCCCCTTACCCTGCGGGAGCTTAAAACCCGCCAGGACCGGAAGGACCTGTCTTTTGAAGAGGCCGCGGCGATCCTGAGCCGGTGACGCGGCCACGGCGTCAGGCGGCATTGAAACCGCCTATATCCTTGCAGGCGGACGCGCCGCCGTGGAGCTGGAGCAGCATGACTGAACAGAAAAAATTATCCCTGGAAGAGTGCCTTAACGCGGCGACGGAGACCAAAGAGCTTTTGCTGGGCCGGGACGCCCTGGAAGGCATACCCCGCCTGCTCCGGGAACACTACGATTTTACCGCGGCCTGTATCATCGCCGACGAAAACACCGATGCGGCGGCGGGAACCCAAGTCCGGGAAGCCCTGTCTGCCGCCGGCATTCCCCTGGCGGCGTCCCTGGTATTCCCCGGTTCTCCCCGGCTCCACGCAGACTGCCGGTACGCCGCCCGGATAAGCGCCCATATCGCGGCCCTTCCCGGTTACAGGGGCTTGGTCCCCATTGCCCTGGGTGCGGGAACGGTGAACGACCTGGTAAAGCGGGCCGCTTCGGAACTGAACCTCCCCTACCTCTGCGTTCCTACCGCCGCATCGGTGGATGGCTATACCTCCTACGGCGCGGCCCTCCTCTCTGAGGGTTTCAAGCAGACCTTCCCCTGCGCCGCCCCCCGGACCCTGGCGGTGTCCACAACGGCGCTGCGGGAAGCGCCGGCCTATCTTTCCTCCTCGGGTTTCGGCGACCTGGCGGGGAAGATCATCGCCGGGACGGACTGGATCATCGCCGAAAAAGCCGGGGCCCTGGGCGCTCCCGGCACGGAGCCTATCGATCCCCTGGCATGGAACATGACCCAGACCGGGCTTTTGGACACCCTCAGATTATCGGCGGATGCGGTACGGAAAGACGCGGAGGCCCTGGAACTTCTCTTTTCCGCCCTGTCCGTCACCGGCTTTGCCATGCAGCGCCTCAGGAGTTCCCGGCCCGTGTCGGGCTGCGAGCATCTGTGGAGCCACATTTGGGAAATGGAGGATCTTTCGACGGACGGCAGTCCCGTAACCCACGGCCACAAAGTCGCTGTAGGAACCCTGGCCGCCGCAGCCTTTACGGAGGCGTTCTTTGCCCCGGTCTCCCCTCCCCTTCCTTCTCTGAACTGGAAACTGCCCAGCCGGGCGGAACGGGAGGCGGAAGTACGGGCCGCCTTTACCACCCCGGCGATTCCGGGAACCGGACCGGCGGAGGCGGCGGTAAAAACGGCCCTGGAAAAGCTGATGGAGGAAAAACGCGCCAAGGCCCTGGCGGAGGCTCTGCGGGACAACTGGAAGGAAATCCGGGAAAAAGTCCTGGAAAGGCTCCCCCCTTACGATGAGCTGCGGGATCTTATAGCCCGGGGCGGCTGTCCGGTCCTGCCCGGAGAAATCAACCTGAGCCGCGGCGAAGGCATCGCTGCGGCCCGGCGGGCCCAGATGATACGGAACCGTTACACCGTGCTGGATATGGCCTGGGACCTGGGTGTCTTCGGGGAAGTCCTGGCAAAAATGGAAGAAGGACCCTGCCTTAGATGATCGATTCAGGCGG
>JAISOQ010000037.1 GCA_031275515.1 Treponema sp.
GTTTGGTTTTTAAAATACAATCACTTACATTTTTACTTTAACCAACAAGTTTTTTTCTTTTTGTTATCTGGTACCGGAGCAAGCCGGGGTATTAAACCACCTTTTCCATAATAAATGACCTTGCCCCTACAGCCTTTACGTTTGAAGCCTTCCGCAAATTCATGAAAATTCGCGTTAATCCAGGGACATTTTTTTATGCGGCGCCCTGGGGGGAGGCTGCGGGGCAAATTCTTCCCAGGGTGGAAACATACTTCCTGCGGGATTCTACCAGGGACTGGAGTTCCGCAAACATGGCCTTGTCCACTTCCTCGGCAATGGGAAAAACATACCGGGCTGTTTCCTCGGTATAACGGTCTATGAATTTGGGATCGATGACAAAACCCAGGGAAATCATATTGGAGATACGATCCGCCGCCTTGAGGACCTTGGCGTACCGGGAACCGGTTTGTTTTATACGCAGGAGGAATTCCTCCTTGGTTTCTTCAGGGTAACGGGTTACCTCCAGAACCAGATCGTAAACAGCCGGGCTTTCGTAGTCTATAGTCAGAAGGAGGTTATGGTTAAAGCCGGGAATATCCTCAATCAAATCATGGACAATGGCAGCTTTAAGAATAACCGAATCAATGTAACCGTAGTCTATCAGAGTCGCCATAGTATCCAGCTGATGCCGGAACATGTTGCCGCCCCCTTCACGGGTTTTGCCAATCAGGGCAGTAGCCAACTGTATATACGGCGCAAGGTGAGTTCCTTTAAGCCGGAACATTTCTTCGGTAGTCATATCCACGATCTCCTATACTAAGAAGCTTTCCCAAAACCGCGCGCGTCAGCGCACAGTCAATTAATTTTGGGACAGGCTCCTAAATCCCTAATATAGGATTCCAGTTTCACCGTCCGTTTCAAAGCTTCTTCCAGCTTCACCCTTTCCTGCTCCACTAATTCAGGCGGGGCGTTTCCAAGAAAGTTTTCATTGGACAGTTTGGCTTGCAGTCCTGTAATAAATTTACTATCTTTGGCCAGCTCTTTGGCAAATTTTTGTTTCAAAACGGCTAAATCCACTGCCTCGGCAATGAACACGAAGACATCAAACCCCGATCCCGCAAGGCCGATGGAACCCCGCTTTTGCGCCGCCTTTTCCTCCGCAGCCGGCGTTTCACCGGATTCGGAAGACCCCTCCTCTATCTCAAGGTCCCCAACCCCCGCCAGGAGCTTTACAAGACCGGCGTTCTCCCTGAAGAGGGCCGTCCGGTCCGGGCTGCCGGTGCGGACCAAAATCCGCACCTTTTTGTCGGGCGTCACCGTACACTCGCTCCGCAGGGTCCGCACCTGGGTGATCAATTCCTGGATAAAGGCAAAGTCCGCCTCGATCCGGGGATCCGCCCGGTCCTCATCGTACTCAGGGTAGGGAGCGTCGATGAGGAGAGTCCCCTCCGCAGCCGCCCCCTTGTAGGGGAGCTTCCCGTAGATCTCCTCGGTCACAAAGGGAATAAGGGGATGAAGGAGCCGTAAAGATTCGGCAAGGACTTCAAGGAGTACGGTGGCAGCCCTGTCTTTTTCGGCGTCATCCCCTTCCTTCATGGAAAGCTTGGCAGCCTCCACGTACCAGTCACAAAAATCGTTCCAAAAATATTCGTAAGCGGTCTGGGCGGCGTCATTATAGCGGTAGGACAGAAAAGCCCCGGTGATGGTCCTGGCGGCGGCCCCAAGCCGGGAACGTATCCAGCGGTCTACCGGCAGCAGGGCGGGGTCCTTTACCACATTCCGGCCTTCCAGGTTCATCAGGATGTAGCGGGCGGCGTTCCAGACCTTGTTGGCGAATTTGGACCCCAGCTTAAAGGACCCTTCGTCTATCAGGATGTCCTGCCCCTGGGCGCACATAAAGGCCAGGGTGAATCTGAGAGCGTCCGCACCGTATTCATCCACCAGTTGAAGGGGATCAAGGCCGTTCCCCAGGCTCTTGCTCATCTTCCTTCCCTGTTTATCCCTGATAATGCCGTGTATGTAAATGTCCCGGAACGGGGCTTTTCCGGTAAACTCCAGCCCCGCCATGATCATCCGGGAAACCCAAAAGAAGATGATGTCGTAGGCCGTTACCAGGGCCGTAGTGGGATAGAAACGGTCAAAATCAGAGGGACCGGAAGACCCGTCCCGGGAGAGAGCTTCCGGCCAGCCCAGTGTGCTGAACGGCCAAAGCCAGCTCGAAAACCAGGTGTCCAGCACGTCCGGGTCCTGTTCGATTTCGAAGGAACCGCAGTGAGGGCAGGAAACAAGATCCGTCCGGGAAACCGAGGTCTTGCCGCATTTTTTGCAGCGCCAGGCGGGGATACGGTGGCCCCACCAAAGCTGGCGGCTCACGCACCAGTCCCGTATGTTTTCAAGCCAGCGCTGATAGGTGTTTTCCCACTTCCGGGGATAGAAGATGATGTCCCCCTTATGCCAGGCTGCCAGGGCTTTATCCGCCAGGGGCTTCATCCTGACGAACCACTGTTCAGAGAGGAAAGGCTCTATCACCGTATGGCACCGGTAACAGCGGCCTACCGCATGGATGATTTCTTCTTCTTTGACGTAAAAGCCTCCGGCCTTGAGGTCCGCAAGAACCGCTTCCCGGGCTTCCGCCACGGTCAGGCCCCGGTACTTTTCCGGCGCCGCGTCATTGAGCCGCCCGTCGGGGCGGAGTATGCTGATCACCGGGAGATTCTGGCGCCTGGCCATTTCCCAGTCATTGGGATCATGGGCGGGAGTGATCTTCACCGCTCCAGTGCCGAATTCCCTGTCCACGTAAGCGTCGGCTATCACCGGGATGTTCCTGCCCGCCAGGGGAAGAACCAGCTCCCGTCCCACAATATCCGCATACCGGGGGTCCTCCGGGTGAACCGCCACTGCCGTATCCCCCAGCAGGGTTTCTGGCCGGGTGGTGGCTATCTCCACAGAGCCGGCCCCGTCAACCCGGGGATACCGGATATGGTACATCTTCCCGGCCTGTTTCTCGTGATCCACCTCGTCGTCCGAAATGGCAGTGCCGCAGGAACAGCACCAGTTGACTAGATAATGCCCCTTGTACAGGAGGTCCCGCTCATAGAGGGTGACGAACACCTCCCGCACCGCCCGGGAAAGCCCCTCGTCCAGGGTGAACCGTTCCCGGGACCAGTCCACGCTGGCCCCCATACGGGCCAGCTGTTTGGAAATAATGGCGTGATGTTCGCCCTTGACTTTCCAGGTCTCTTCCACAAATTTTTCCCGTCCCAGGCTGCGGCGGCTTATGCCCTGTCCCTTGAGTTTCTTTTCCACCACATTCTGGGTGGCTATCCCCGCGTGATCCGTGCCGGGCACCCAGAGGGCCGGTTCCCCCCGCATACGGTGGAAGCGTATGACAATATCCTGGAGGGTAATGTTGAGTCCGTGGCCCAAGTGAAGGACCCCGGTAACATTGGGAGGCGGGATAACGATCACATAGGGATTACCCTTCCCTTCTTTAGGCTTAAAGGCCCCGCCTTCTTTCCATTGGCTGTAAATTCTGTCTTCAAAACTTTTAGGGGCATAGGCCTTTTCCAGTTCAACCGCTTTCATCGGGACCTCTCTGTCATATAAAAGAATTTAACCCGGAGGAATACCTGTTGTGTACAAAGGAGCCTGTTGTCATGATTTTTGCATGGAACGATACAAAAAAGTCAGCAGGCCCCGGACGCATCAGGCGCTTAATCCGCATGGATCAACAGGATCATCATACATGATTGAGAGAAGCTGTGCAACGAGCGTCATTCTGCGG
>JAISOQ010000233.1 GCA_031275515.1 Treponema sp.
CGCTTGGCAGGGTTCCTGCGCCGGCGGAACCGGGGGGCCTTTACCTGCCTTCACCTCCTGCCCTTCCATCCCTATTCTTCAGACGACGGGTTTTCGGTGATCGATTACCGGAAGGTGGACCCCCGTTTCGGAACCTGGGAGGACATAGAAAAACTGGGGGAGAACTTCAAGCTGGTTTTCGATTTCGTGCTCAACCACGGCAGCGTTGCTGGTTCCTGGTTTAAAGGTTTTCTGGACGGTGAAAGCGGCTATGAGGGGTGGTATATCACCAGGCCGGAAGGCTGCGATTCCTCCGCCGTGGTTCGTCCCCGGACCCACCCCCTCCTGACCCCCTTTACCCGGAAAGACGGCTCGACAGTTTTTGTGTGGACGACCTTCAGCGCCGACCAGGCGGATTACGATTTTTCCAATCCCAGGGTCTTCCTGGAATTCATGAAAATTTTTCTGGAATATGCCCGGCGGGGAGGGCGCATAGTCCGCCTGGACGCTATTGCCTACCTTTGGAAAGAAGACGGAACCCCCTGCCTCCACCATCCCAAGACCCACGGGATGGTAAAGCTGTTCCGGGCGGTTATAGACGCCCTGGGACTGGATATGCTCATCCTCACCGAGACCAACGTCCCCCACCAGGAAAATATCTCCTATTTCGGCCAGGGAGACGAAGCCCACATGGTCTACAATTTCGCCCTGCCGCCGCTGACGCTCCACGCCATGATCTCCGCCGACGCCGCCCCCCTCAGGTCCTGGGCGAAGACCCTGCCGGGGCCGGAGACAGGACAGCGGTTTCTCAACTTCCTTGCGAGCCACGACGGGGTAGGTCTGACCCCGGTCCGGGGCGGCCTTGTGGACGAGGCCGCATTTGCTGAAACTATAGAAGAAGCCAAACGCCGGGGCGCACTGGTTTCCTACAAGTCTACGCCCCAAGGCCCTGTCCCCTATGAACTCAACTGTTCCTATGCCGAAGTCGTTGCCCCGCCGTCCCTGGGAGACGCCGCCCTCCGCGCCCGGGCCTTTCTTGCTTCCCAGGCGGTTCTCCTCTCCCTGCCGGGGCTTCCGGCTGTCTACTTCCACAGCTGGATAGGCTCAACCGCCTGGAAGGAAGGGCCGGGACTTTTGGGCTATAACCGGGCGATTAACCGGGAAAAGCCCCCCCTGGACCGGGTGGAGGAGGAGCTTGATGCACCCGGTTCTTTCAGGTCCTGTGTATACGAAGGGTTCAGCCGGTTCCTGGCCTTCCGTCAGGCGGAGGAGGCTTTCGATCCCGGTATTCCCCAAACCGTACTGGATGCGGAAGGTTCGGTCTTTGCCCTTCTCAGGGGGCCTGACCGCCAGGGCCGTTGCGCGCTTTGCGCAGAGAATCTGGGGCCTGTCCCGGCCAGACTCAGCATCCCTGCCGGGTACGCCGCGCCTGCTGCGGCGGAAGGCGGCATATCCCTCGAACCCTGGGAAACCCGCTGGATAGCCTGGGGCGCGGGGGAGAGCCGGGACATTTCAACTTAAATACCGTTAAGGTATATGAAGGCATTGTAGAGGCCGTGGGCCCAGGCTATGCCGTGGAGGGCCCGGTACTTTTTATAAACCAGGGAAAGGAGGATCCCCGCCAGGAAAGCGTTCATCGCGCCCCACAGGCCTTCGTAGATATGGCATAAGGAGAAGAGAAGTACCGAAAGGCCGACAGCAAAAGAATTGCCCAGACCCGCCTGTTTGAACCGGAGGGAAAGATAATACCGGAAGTAAAACTCTTCCAGGTAGCCGGTACTAAGGCAGGAAAAGAACATGACGATAATAGCTAAGACGCCTTTGGGAGCTTCCACCATTAAGACAGAAGTTCCGGCGGAAAAAGCGGAAGAGACCAGGGAGATGATCAGGCCCAGCCCCAACAGACCCGGAAGGGCTATGGCTAAAGACAGGAAGTCTCCTGAACGGGGGCTTCCGGGCAGGCGGGATTTCCCGCCCCGCAGGATCAGGAGATAGCCTATGAGCGCCAGGGCCGGGGCCGTAAATCCCAGGGTACGGTTTAGTTCCTGGGAGATGATGAACCGGATGGTTTCCGGTTCTTCCGCTCCGGCTTTTCCGGGGAAAAAGCCCCCGGAGGCTAAACCGGGGAGAAAGAGAACAGCATACACAAGAAAGGGTTCAATCCAGGGGTTCGTGGCGCGCTCCTTTGGGATAAAAGTCCGGGGGTTATCCGGTCCGGGGGCTGGATAACCCTTCTCCAGCTTTGATATATTGAGTATATATTATAACAGGAAAAATGAGGTGAATATTTTTATTGTTTTGTTGATAGTAGCTGTGGTCGTCGCAGCTTTTGTCGTTGTCATTCGCTTTGGGGAGAGAAGGGAGGGTGGGAAAAAGAGCAGCCTGCTGCAATTCTATGCCAAAGGCAAAGACATGGGGTTCGGTTTTAAAGAAATAGAACTTCTTCACCGGCTGGCGGTAAAATCCAATATAGAAGATCCCTCGGTCTTATTCTGGTCGCGAAGTCAGCTGGATAACTGTATACGTTCCCTGATCCAAAGCCTTCGTCTTGCCGGAACCGATCAGAATCCGGAAATCCAGGAATTTCTTTCTAAATTGTATGATTACCGCAAAAAGCTTGAAATTGAAAAACCCAAAGCAAAAAATACGCTGATTAGCACGCGGCAGGTTGGGGAATCTCAGAACCTGCGTATCCTGGTATCCGGGATTGGCGTGTTTCAGTCCCGGCTGATTAAAAATACGAGTCAACATATTACCATAGCCAGGCCAACAGGCCCGATTGTGCCCAGGGATTTTTCCTGGACCGGCCAGCGGATGGCGGTTTATTTTTGGCGGGATGATGACGCAGGATATGTATTCGATTCGGACGTGCTGGACGAGGTATATTCCAGAGGCAATCCGGCCCTCCAAATCGCCCATTCCGATACCCTTTTCAGGACCCAAAAACGAAAATCTGTCAGGATGAAAACCCATAAGCCGGCGTATCTGTATCTCCAGAGTCGGGAAAATTCGGATCTCGTCGAAGCTGTTCCGGGATTCAAATGTATCCTCAATGATATTTCCGATACCGGATGCGCCGTGACCATAGGGGGGAAAGCCGCCGTGGGGATGAGGGTAAAAATACAGTTTGTGTTGACTACAGCGCCCATGATCCTGTGCGGGGTCGTGCGGTCAGTGGATTACGATGAAGCTGCAAACCGTTCGGTTCTGCATATTGAAGCTGAATTTGTTCCTACGGAGACCAGAAATGCAATATTGGGCGAAATATTCGGGATGCAGGAGGATGAAGACGCCCTTCCGGTTAGAATCACGGAAGAAAAGCCTGAAAAACGGAAAGACAGCGGCGTAATCCTTGCCAGGGATCCTGCTGCGGATGTTGAACTTCAGGGTATACTAAACGATAATCTTATGTAATGAGGTTTATGGTGAGTCTGTCCCAAAACGACAATGCTCTGATGCGCACGATTTTGGGACAGACTCTGGTTATAGGGGATTATAAAGGGAAGCATGGGCAGGATGCCAAATAGAACTCATTGTGTTTTGTTCTTCTTAGGATTCCTGGTGATTCAGCCTGTTGTTTTTGCCCAGGCACCGATACTCGTTTCCTATGAGCGGAATTTTCTCCGCGCCGGGCTTGCCGAAAAAGACCGCATACTGAGGGACGCCGCTACGGATGAAAAGGCGCCGGAATTCATCGGGGCGCTCCATGAATTTGCCTTGAATTTTATCCTGCAAAACCTGGATATTCTGCAGCATGATACGGATTTTACCGCCCTTACCATAACGGTTATCCGGGGGCTGCGTTCTTCCGGACGCCGGGAGGCGGGGGATAACCTGTGGCAGGCTTTTTCCCGGTTCCAGGATACGCTGATACGGGTGGAAGCCCTCAATACTTTGGCGGTCCTGGGGGCAGGAAACCCGAAGATCGCGGAAAACCTGAATCAGTACCTGGCAAGCCAAAACAACCGGTTTCGTGTGGGCATTTCCCCCGAATACCCTGTCCTGTCAGCTTGTATAACGGCTCTTGGCGCTATAGGGGCAGAGTCTTCCTTTCCCGCCCTCTTTTCGGTGATGATCTCCGGGTATCCTGAAGCCCTAATCCGTGAAGCGGCGGCTGCCCTGGATGCGATTCCGGGCAATTTCCGGCAGTACCTTATCGACGTGATACGCCGTAACCCGCCGGTAGAAAAGTTTGCGGCTTTTACGGTGGCGTCCAATAACCGGAAGTTCACCGATGCGGAGCAGGGCGAAACGGCGGTCATTGCTCTGGAAACCGGCCTGGATTTTTTTGCCGGTAACAGGGATGATGAGGCGGCGGCGGCCAATATGCGCTGCGCCGCAGTCCGGGTACTGAAGGATTTGCGCTGGACCAGGGCGGTCAGCCTGGTGATTAAGCATTTTTACCGGGTTCAGCAGGATTACAGTAATGGGATTGCTTCCCGGGAACAGGTGGTGGAGGCCATTGCCTGCCTGGGGGCTATGGGCAGTTCCGAAGCAGCCCAGGTACTGGCCCTGCATTTGGGGTTCCTCAACTCCCGTATGGAACGGAACGGGGAATTCGATAACGCCGTTACCCTGGGGGTCATACAGGCCCTGGGCGAGATAGGCGATAAAATAGCCTTTGATTATTTATTCTATATAAGTTATCTGCCCTATCCGGAGGGGATTCAAACCGCCGCAAAGGAGGCCTTAAACCGGCTTAGATGGTAAAACTATTCCGCTTATATCCCGCCCTATGGTTTGCCCTGGGCGCGGCCTGCTGTTATTACGCTCCGGGTCCTGTCCTCCTGGCCGGCTTGCTGCTTACAGGCATGGTTTCTTTGAGCCGGGTTTTGAAGACTTTCCCGGCCTTGGCCTTTTGGGGCGCGGAAAATACCCGCCTGTTCCGGGAAATATCCCTGTCTCTGGCAGCCCTGGCCGTGGGGTTTTCCCTGGGTTTTGCCGCCCGGCTTGCCGCTTCCGGTCCGCCGGGGCTTGGCCTCGTGGAAGGGGAGATCTCCGGCCTTACCGGAACGCTCAGGGACGATCCCAGGGGGCTTGCAGGCGGCCAGGGCATGGCTTTTCTTGACATGGAAAAGGCTGCGGGAAAAGACGGCCTCCGGGCCTCCGCCAAAGGGGAAGTCCTGGTCTTCTTCCCCGAAGAGTCGGTTCCCCGGCTGCGGACCTTAGGACGCGGGAGCCGGGTTTACATCGAAGGGGCCTTTCTGCCTCCGGGGAAGGGAAGTTCCGGCCCCGTCTTCCGGGCGAAGGGGGTGCATGTTCTGGCAACCGCCCCGGCGGTGGAACGCCTTCGTACAGGAATCAGGCTTGGCATTGTGGGGAAGTTCAGCCCATACAAATGGGGGGGCCTTGCGGCGGCCCTTCTCCTTGGGGTCAGGGACTCCCTGGAAACGGAGCTTGCCGCTTCTTACCGGGACGCCGGGTGTTCCCATGTCCTTGCCCTGTCGGGGATGCACCTGGCCGTTGTTTCGGCGGTTATTGCCTTCCTTCTTAGAAAGCCCCTGGGCCTCAAAGCGGCGGCGATCCTGGGAGCGGTTTTCATCCTCCTCTATGCGGGCCTTGTGGGACCCCTGCCTTCCCTGGAACGGGCGGTCCTCATGTACCTTTTGGGGACCCTGGCGGTTCTGGGAGCTTTTCCCCGCCGTCCCGCCGTCCTTTTGGCCCTGGCCTTCGTGATTCAGATCTGCCGCAGTCCCGCCTCCGGGACCAGCCTTTCGTTCATCCTCTCCTATCTTGCCCTGGCGGGAATCCTCGTCCTGGGCGGGCCCCTTCACGGCCTTTTCAGAGGCATAGCGCCGGAAGTCCTGTCCCGGCCCTTGTCCGCGTCCATCGGGGCCTTTATCGCCACTGCCGGGATAACCGCCGCGGTTTTCGGCGTCCTCCGTCCCGTGGGGATCCTCGCGGGTCTTGCCATCCTGCCGCTGACCACAGTCTTCATGATTTTCGCCCTGGCCTGCCTGGCGGCGGCTTTCCTCCTGCCTCCCCTTGCCGCGCCTCTGGGGACGGTTCTTTCCCTCCTTTACGGGGTCCTGTCCCGGATCGCCGGACTGGCCGGCGGGGTTCCGGGCATAGGGGTCTCAAACCCCCTAGCGGTTCTGGCCGCCTCCCTGTTGGTCTCCGCCGCCCTGCTCCTGGCGTGGAAACGCCGGTCCGAAAAAGGAAACCGCATTGCCCCCTTTGCCGCCGCTTAACTACGATTCTCCCCAGGCTCTCAGGGCCTTCCTGGACGGGCGGGGCCTGGGGATGCGGAAACGGTTCGGCCAGAATTTTCTGATCAACCCTGACGCCCGCAGGCAGCTTCTTGACGCCTTGGATGTCCCGCCTGGGGAGAGGGTGTGGGAAATAGGGAGCGGCCTGGGGGCCATGACAAGCCCCCTCCTTGAACGGGGGGCGGCGGTGACGGCTTTTGAGATAGACCGGGGTTTTATCCCGGCGCTGGGGGAGTTTTTCGGCGGGAATCCCGCCTTTACTCTGGTGGAAGGGGATGTCCTTAAAACCTGGCGGACCGCGCCGCCGGGGGATTACCTTTTCGGAAATCTGCCGTATACTATAGGCGCGGGTTTGCTGGCGGATTTTATTGACAACAACAGGTTTTTTAAGCGGATGGTAGTAACGGTTCAAAAAGAGGTCGCCCGGCGCATGGCCGCCAAACCTTGTTCAAAAGATTATTCCTCATTTTCAGTCCTCTGCGCTTCCGCCTATACTGTTACGCCCCTTAGGGTTTTAAAGGGCGCTTCTTTTTATCCTGAACCCAGGGTGGACTCCCAGGGAGTCAGGCTTGATCTCAGAACTGACCGGGACCCCGGGGGCTACCCCCTTTTTTTCAAGCCCCTTCTGCGCTGTCTTTTCGCGTCCCGGCGTAAAACGGTGAAAAACAACCTGGAAAGTTTTGCGGCTTCCCTGGCCGGGGCCGCCGTAAACCGGGGGGAGCTCTCCGGGATATGCGCCGCCGCCTTGAAAGATGCGGGGATAGCGTCCGGCGAGCGGGCGGAGCGGCTTGGGGTAGATGATTTCGCGGCCCTGGCCGGGGCTTTAGAGCCGGCGTTGGGTCAGGCCGGATGTTCCGCAGGCGGGGGCGCCCATGAGGGTTGCTGATGCGGCGGCGCGCATACGGGAGCGCATGGCCGCCGCCTGTGAGCGGTCCGGGCGGAAGCCGGAAGAAGTCCGCCTGATGGGGGTTTCCAAATTCCACAGCCGGGAGCGGGTGGAAGAGGCATGGAACGCGGGGCTTACTCTTTTTGGAGAAAACCGGGTTCAGGAAGCGTCGGAAAAATTCGCAGGCTTTGCCGGGAGCCATCCGGGGGCGGAACTCCACCTGATAGGTTCCCTTCAGCGCAACAAGGCCAAGGCCGCCGTATCCCTCTTTGACTGGGTTGAATCCCTGGACCGGGATGAACTCATCGTCTGCCTGGGAAAACTGAGCGCGGTCAGGGATATTCCCCTTTCTATTCTATTTGAGCTTAACTCCGGGGAAGCCTCAAAATCAGGGTACCCCGATGAGGACAGTCTGTTCCGGGCGGCGGAAACGGCCCTGGCCTTTCCATCTCTCAGGATCCGGGGGCTCATGACTATGGCCCCATTCACGGACGATACGGCCCTGATACGCCGGGCCTTCCGGTCACTGGCAAAGGCCCGGGACCGGCTTCAAGCCGGATTTCCCGAATGTGACTGGTCCTGTCTGTCTATGGGGATGTCCGGGGATTATGAAACCGCCATTGAGGAAGGCTCTACCCTGGTCCGTATAGGGACCGCCATCTTTGGGGAGCGGCCGGCATGAGAAACTGTTTTAGAGGTTTTGTTTTACTTGTGATCCTGGGGCTGTTATTCCCCGCTCAGAGCCTGCGGGCTTCCGGGAGGTCCCAGTCCGGGACGCGGAATGGGACCGGGTCTCAGAGTGAAAAAAAAGACGAGTGGCCCCAATGGGCCCGGGATCTGCGCCGGGCGGACATCATCACCTTCGGTTCCTTTCCCTTCAGTTTTTTTCTTGCCGGCATCATCGTGGATACCTACCGGGCTTCCCAGCACAACTGGGATACCCGGTACGGCCCCTGGCCGGTGAACATGGGGGGGGCTGTTTCCAGGACTACCGACGAACACCTGACCACCATCTTCGTCGCCGCGGGCGGGGCGGTCCTCGTGGCCACGGCGGATTACATCATACAGCGGGTAAAACGGGAACGGGCCGCCCGGGAAGCCGCCCGTCTGGTTCCGCCGGATCCGGGTATCATACGGAAGCCCTGGCCGCCCGGGGAGGAAGCCGAAGACAGCGTGCCGGGAGAAACGCCCCTTCCGGGTATTGGCGGCGAACCTTCCGGCGGAGCGCCCTGATTGGAGGGCTATTCCGGCAGGGTAGGGGAGAATGTCCCCCAGGGGCTCAGGCTTGACCGGTATGTGGCTGAATACCTGAGGCTCCTCAGCCGTTCCCAGATCAAGGCCAAAAACCTGGCTGCCCGCATCAACGGAAAAAGCGTGAAGATTTCCCGGCGGGTAAAAGCCGGGGACCTTTTAGAGCTTTCCTGGGCCGAAGCCGGGCCTGCGGATATCCTTCCCGAAAATCTTCCCCTGGAGGTCATCTACGAGGATGGCCGGGTAGTGGTAATCAACAAAGCTCAGGGTATGGTGGTACATCCCGGCGCGGGGAATCATACCGGCACTCTGGCAAACGCCCTGCTTTACAGGCGGCTGGAACGGGGAAGGGAGGGGGAAGGCTTCAGGCCGGGGATAGTGCATCGCCTGGACAAGGACACTTCCGGCGTCATTATAGCCGCCTACGACGACGAAGCCCTGGCTTTTCTCGCGGAGCAGTTCAAAGCCCGCAAGACCCGGAAAATCTACGCCGCCCTCGTCACGGGCATCCCCCCTGAACATGAAGGGGTGATAGAAACCTTCATCGCCAGGGACAGCCGGGACCGCAAGAAATTCGCCGTTTCCCCTGATACGGGCAAGGCCGCCCGTACAGGATACCGGGTCGTCCGCGCCTGGAAGGGTTATTCCCTCCTCCTGCTCAGGCCCCGGACAGGGAGGACCCACCAACTCAGGGTACACCTGAAACATCTGGGCTGTCCCATCCTGGGGGATCCCCTTTACGGGAAACCGGACATCCGCTTTCCCCGGGCGGCCCTGATGCTCCACGCCAGGTCCCTTTCGCTCGTCATCCCCGGTCCTTCGGGCCGCACCGCAATGGGGGAATACAAGACGTTTAGAACGCCGCTTCCCGGACGGTTTCGGGAACTCCTTGGGGTGTTGCCCG
>JAISOQ010000288.1 GCA_031275515.1 Treponema sp.
ATTTTTAGGAGTAAGATAAGTTCATGTCCTTTCAGTTTGATTCAGTACGATTAAAAAAACGGATTGCCGAGGTTCTTGAGAAGACGTATAACCAGGCGGATCCTAAACTTTTGAGCCAATACCGCGCGATTTTCAAACAAGAAGTTTCCTTTTTCAGGCGGTCTTATTTTACTGCGTATCTGCTCATGGAGCTGGACCGGGGGGGAGATGGAAAATTCAGCGGTTTTCGGGAAAGAAATCCCCGAAAATTTCAAAAAACGGTTCAGGAACGGGACGAGGGAAACCGGCAGGAAAGCCGCAAGGTTCTGCTGGAGGAGGAGTCCGTCCGGCTTTTTGTCGGCATAGGAAGGGGCAGGCGGGTGTTTCCCCGGGAAATTCTCGGGCTTATCGCCTCAAAGACTGCGGTACCCAAAGATGATATCGGGGCTATTCGTATCTTTGATAACTATTCTTTTGTCCAGGTCAGGGCGGCGGCGGCGGATGAGATAATCGAAGCCCTTAACGGGAAACCCTTCCGGGGCCGTTCCCTGGTGGTCAACTATGCCCGGAACCGTAAAGATGAAGCGAAGCCGGCGGAGGAGGAAGGGGCGGAAGGTCCCGGCTTTTCCGCTGAGGCGGACGGCAGCGGCGATACGGATTCTTTCCCGGAAAACAGAGGGGACGGTTATATGGAAGCCGAAGATGCAGGTTACCGGGAAGAAGAACCTGACGGAGGAAGGGACGAATCCTCAATTCAGGAGGACGATGATCATTCCGATAAAAAAGGTGTTTAAGCTAATCCCTGCAAGCAGCGCAATCCAGGAAATAATCTCCAAAATATATGCCCGGCGGGTAAAATCCCGGGCCAGCTTCACGGGATTTCCTGGAATGATCCCCCAGGTGGCGAACACGTCACGGGGTTTGCCGGGGATCGCCGCCTGACCCTCCTCCCCGCTATTTTCAGGAACCGCTCCGTAAATGTACCAGCCGTGGTGTTTTCCCGCCGCCTTTTCGGGGATGATCAGGGGGAGCGTCCGGTTTTCCACCGCAGCTTTTACTTCCCCGGACAGGGTTTCGCAATAGACGCCCTTATAGAGTTCCCCGTTAGGAAGGCGGCATTGTTCCTGATTGGACGGCAGATACTTCAACGGGAGCCGCACGAGGTCCCGGTAAGCCCGAAAGACCCGGGCTTGCCACCAGAGCCGCTTGTACAGCACGGTCAGGGCAAAACCCGGAGGTATCAGGGGGAGAAGGGGGATGAATACCGAGAAAAGGGCCGTTAATACCGTAAATCTAAAGGCGGGTCTGTTCAGGAAATTCAGGGCTGTCACGATTTGAGAGAAGGCCCCCAGGATAAGGGCATAGGGGGTGATGAAGTTCCAGTATTCGTTGCCGTCCCGGCCTGCCCGTATGGCCCGGGCGGTAAGGGAGCGGTCCGGCCCGTCGTAGAAGATGACCAGCAGGGGGTTGTCCCGTTCGGAGACGAAAGCCAGTCTGTTATCCCGGGATAACAGGGAGCCTCCTACAAAGACCCTGGCCCCCTCGGTAAGAGCGGTAACCCGGTCCCAGTTGATGCGGGCCGGAGCTTCCTTGCCGGGGTCGAAAGTCCCGGAAGGCTCGTCTTTTTCCGGCATAGGCAGCACATAGGTATGAGCGCCGGCCAGAGAAATGGGGATGGTGAGATCCTTGTTCCGTATCCACAGGGTATGCCCGTCGGTGACCGATTCAAACCCGCCTATAAAGCGGTACAGCCCCTCTTCTCCCCGGCGGTACGCGGCGTAATCCAAAAACGGCTTGAGCCTGAGATCGTCAAAACGCCGACGGAAAAGCCGCCAATTACGGCGGTTCACGAAGGCCCCGGCCACCGGGACCAGGCCGTACCAGAACACGGCGAGACCGATGATTACTAGCAAATTCAGAAGCTGCAGGGTATTATTCCTCCATGAACGAGCACTGCCTAAAGCCGTTAGTTTTGGGAGCTATTGCCACTAATTGTTATATCCTCCCTTTTGATGACTTCGCCTCTCAGGATGAACCCTCCCGTCCGCCGTCAGACGGCCTTCCCCAGCCTTGTGCGGTCATCGATCCCGGCGAGCAGGCGCCGGTCATTATAGCACGGATGAAAAAATTAAACCTCCATCCCCAGTACATTCTGTTGACTCATGGCCATTTTGATCATATCGCCGCCCTGCCATATCTGGCGGAAGCCTTTCCCCAGGCGGTCATTGCCATACACCGGGAGGACGCCGCTTATCTGGGGAAAGCCGCCTATTCCGTTCACCGGGAAAGCTTCGCCGCCGCAGGAGACTCGTCCTATGTAGACCTGCTTTGGAAAGATATGCCTTCTCCTTCCCTGATCCTTGAGGAGGGGGACAAGGCCGGACCTTTCACGGCGTTGCATCTGCCCGGGCATACCAGGGGATCAACAGGGTTCTACCTGGCGGATCAGAAGCTCCTCTTTAGCGGGGACACCCTGTTTCAGGACGGCTGCGGGCGCACGGACCTTCCCGGCGGGAATTGGGAGAGCCTCCGGCAAAGCCTGGAGCGGCTCCTTTCCATGGACGGGGACATCAGAGTGTTCCCCGGCCACGGCCCGGCCACAACTATAGGGGAGGAGGCGCGGAAGTACCGGTGACTTCTATCCTGTCTTTGCCAGGACTTCGGAAATATTGGAACACCAGTCCCCCAGCTTTTCAATACGCTTGACCAGATCGATAAACAGCAGTTCCGTCTTGACGTTCTCTCCGGCTTCGATGCGCTTGCGGCCCATCTTTCGCAGTTTGTCCCGGGATTTGTCGATTCTGTTTTCCAGGTCTCTGGCGTAGAGGATCTGCTTCAGGGAGATACGGTTGCCAAGCTGTTTCCCCACAAATTCCAGGAATTCCTCAACCAGGCCCACATAAGGCGCCAGGGCCTCCATCTCCTTTTCTTTAAAGATGAGATTCTTCTTTACGCTCCGTTCCAGGATAAGGCTGACGCTGTAGCAGTCGTCGGTCATGTCCTCAAGGTCCGCTATGATACGCAGGAGCAGGGACACCTTCCGGTCCGACTGGTGGCTCAACTGCTGGCGGGTACACTCTATGAGGAAGCGGGTGAGTTCCTCCCGCATTTCATCGGCGATTTCCTCCTTTTCCTGCAGATCCTTGATCAGGGCATTTACCGCCGCTTCCCGGTTATCGGCCTGCTTGAGGGAACGCAGCGCCAAGCTGGCCTGGGCGAACATGGAGGAGGCGATTCCCGCCATGTCCCGAATTTCCTTCTGCGCCCTGAGTATGTTGAGTTCCGGGCTGTTCTGAATGGCGCCGGAACTGTATTCCAGCTTGTAGGGCTGGCGGGCGCGGGGTTCCTGTCCGGGCTTCTCTTTTATAAGGAAAGAGACTAGGGCGGCAAACTGGCTTACAAAGGGCAGGAACACCAGGGTACAGAACAGGTTGAAGATCGTATGGAACATGGCAAGATGAGAGGCTATATTGGGCCCGTCAGGAGAACCGGGGGTACTAATATCCACCAGGAAGAGGAGGGGCCTGAAAAAGACCAGGGCCACGATGCTGCCCACCACGTTGAAAAGTACGTGTACCAGGGCGGCCTGCCTGGCCACGGTCTTGGTTCCTATGGCCGCCAGGATTGCGTCTACAGTAGTGCCGATGTTGGCCCCCAGGATCATCGCGGCGGCCATTTCAAAGTTGATAACCTGCCCAAAGGCCAGGGTTATGATCAGGGTGATAGTTGCCGCCGAAGAATGCATCAACAGGGTCACCACGGTACTGACGGCCATAGCGATAAGTATGGACACAAACCCCAGATTGGAAATCTGCTCGATAAAGGCAAGGGATTCAGGGTCCACCTTGGGCAGGGCGCCGGTGAGGAACTGGAGGCCCAGGAAGATGAAACCAAAGCCTAGAAAGGCCGTTCCCAGGTCCCGGTGCTTCCATTTCGTGGCCCCCATGATAAAACCGATCCCCACTGCGGGAAGGGCTATGGCGGCAATATCAATTTTGAACCCGATAAGCGAGACGATCCACGCGGTGGTTGTGGTCCCGATATTCGCCCCCATGATTACCCCTACGGACTGGGTTAGGGTAAGGAGCCCGGCGTTCACAAAGGACACCACCATCACGGTAGTTGCCGACGATGACTGGATTATGGTGGTAACTACGGCGCCGGTAAGCACCCCGATAAACCGGTTCTTGGTCATGAAGTTCAACGCCCGCTGCAACCGGTCCCCGGCGGCTTGCTGGATGCCGTCGCTCATGACTTTCATCCCATAGAGAAAAAGGCAGAGTCCTCCGGTAATCCGGAATAGAATTCCTACATATTCCATGTAGCTTAGTATAACAGAGAAGAACGATAATTTGTAGCGTTATTTTTGTAATTACAGCCAGGCCCAGGG
>JAISOQ010000134.1 GCA_031275515.1 Treponema sp.
CGTTCCGTGGAGATGTCGATGTCGAAGCGCGTTTCCGCAATGGCGTGACCCTGGCTAACCAGCTTTTTGATGGGCTTGATAATAGACCCTGCCACCAGGAAGGCGACAATCATGGAAAAGAATATTTCCAGAGCAAGGGCGAGGATTAGGGCGATATTCGCCCGCTGTTCAAGTCCCCGGATAACCGTAATGTCATAGTCAAAGCCCAGAACCCCGGCGACACGGTTATTACTGTCAAAGACCGGGGTGAAGAGGGAAACAAAGGACCCCCATTCATCGGTGTAGGGCTTGCTGACCAGCGGCTGGCCGGTTACGTAAGCCTCCTCCAGTTCCGGCGGAACCTCGTCTTCAGGATAAGGCTCGAAGAAGGATTCAGCATCCGTATCTTCGGAAGAAAAGACAAAGAAGTATGTTCCTTCCGGCGTTTTTTGGACCATGTAGATATACGCCAGGTTAAAGGACCCGGCGATTACCTGCATCTCATCCAGAAACTGCCAATATTCAGGAGCTTCGGCCTTACCCAGACTGATAAGGTATTCCGGATTGGTTATCACAGGATACTGTTTCAGGGTCAGGGCCGCTATCTTTGTCAGGCTGTCCGTATAACTGTAGCGGATATAGCGGAAATACTGAACATACATGACGATTCCAATGGCAAAAGAAACCAGGAAGCCAAAAATAGAAAAGAACATAAAAAAAGTTGTCCGTAAACTTTTCATAACCCTGCCGCCTCAGCCTTCCGGATTTTTTTATCAACCATACATACCCCCCTTTTTGCTGCTGATAACCCGTTTAAAGATACCGCTGTTGGAGCCTGTCCCAAAACTAATTGACTGCGCGCTAAGGCGCACGATTTTGGGACAGCCTCGTTGTATAAAATTTTACCGCTATCCTATCATCTCTATTTCATGATTTCAAGGTAAACGTCCTGTCTCCGCAGGAACACGGACGCCCGTTCAGTTTTCCGGTCTTCCTCCGTGAAAATTCGCGTTCCTTTATCCCGTCCCGGTCTTTAAATCAAGGCCCGGCAGTCAAGGCTGCCGCCCGGCAGGCAAGGCCGCGGCCCGGGCAAGCCGGTCATTGATGGCCGGTCCCAGGCCCGCATCCGGGACCAGTTCCGCCCGTATCCGGGAGGCTCCCTGGCCGTCAAGCTCGTGGAGCAGTTCAAAGAGCCGGGCCGCGGCTTCGGCCAGGTTCCCGGTCTCGGACAGGACGGATACCCTGCCTTCTGGAATTGGGGGGCGAAACGTCTCCAGCCAGGCGTCCCGGGAAGGGGCGTCAAAGAAAAGACGGGCCTCCCCGGCTTCATACGCCAGGGCGATCATCTCGTCCCTGAGGTGGACGGAAAGGGCGGTCCGGGGGGCGTAGTGGCTCTTGAGCTGTCCGGGAGAGCGGGGATGAGCCGCGTCCTTTCCGCCGTCTAAGGCCGCCGGTCCGATGAGGGCTTCCAGATCTTCCCGGGAAACCCCGCCGGGACGGAGGATACGAGGTTCCCCGGCGCAGAGATCGAGAACGGTGGATTCCACTCCAACCGTACAGGGACCGCCGTCCAGAATATAGTCCACCCTATCCCCCAACTGGTTACGAACATGCTCCGCACGGGTAGGGGAGAGGCAGCCGAAAGGATTGGCGCTGGGGGCGGCAACCGCGCCGGTGGAAAGGCGGATCAGGTTCCGCGCTCCGGGATGGGCGGGAAGGCGGACGGCCACTGTCGGGAGGCCGCTGGTGGCAAGGTCCGGGACCGCGGCCCGTTTGGGGAGGATAAGGGTGAGAGGCCCGGGCCAGAACCGCCGGACAAGGAGTTTCAAATGCCGCCTCCCCTGGCTGTCCAGGAGGGCAATATCGGCCACCCGGTCCAGGGCGTCCAGGTCCGCGATATGCACGATAAGAGGATCGAACCGGGGACGGCCTTTGACCTCAAAGACGCGGGCCAGGGCCGGGGGGTTAAAACAGTCCGCCCCCAAACCGTAGACGGTTTCCGTAGGAAAGGCAACCAGCAGCCCCGCCCGTATCGCTTCGGCGGCTGCCTTGATTTCACCGGTAATTTCATCAGTGCAGACGGAAAAAATTTTCATTATCAGCTTCCTTATAGTCGTATAGCACAGCATCTCCGGAGGCTGGAAGGCGCCATGATATGGGACAGCTCTGGTCTCATGTTCGTCTAAAACCAATGCCGCCGTTTGAAGAAGTACAGCATCCCCAGGACGATGGCAATCATGACGCCCCAGGTGACCGGGTAGGCGTACCGGTACTGCAATTCGGGCATGTTGGTAAAATTCATCCCATAGACCCCGACGATAAACGTAAGGGGGATGAAAAGAGTAGAAATTATGGTGAGCACTTTCATGATGCCGTTCATCCGGTTGGACATCACCGACAGGTTCACTTCCATAACCCCGGCCATGAGTTCCCGGTAGGTTTCCACAGTTTCCGCGGCCTGGACCGCGTTTTCCTGAAGGTCTTTGAAGAAGGGCATAAGGTCGCCGCTCAAGAGCGGAGAATCCATTCTGAGGAGGATGGAAAGGCTCTCCCTGAGGGGCCAGATGGCCCGGCGCATTTGCAGGAGTTTCTGCTTGGTATTCTGAACGTCCGGGATAAAGCTGGGATCATTGCCGTCCGCCGCCCGTTCCTCGAACTTTTCAATAGCATCGCCCAGGGCGTCCAGCACGAAAAAATATTCGTCCACCACCGAATCCATCAGAAGATAGGACAGGTAATCGGTTCCCATTCTTCGTATCCTGCCCACGTTGTTCATGATCCGCTTTCTGATACCGGCAAAGGAATCTCCGGGAAGGCCCTGAACGCTGATCACCGTATTCTCCAGGATCACCATGCTGACGAGATCAAAGACCAGCTCCCCGTCTTTTTGAGCGATTGCCTTGAGACAGATAAAAAGGTAATGATCGAATTCTTCCACTTTGGGCCGTTGTTCGGCGTCCAGAATATCTTCTATCGTCAGGGGATGAATACGGTACGCTTCAGCCAGCCGGGTAATGGCGTCATGGTTGTCCGTCCCGTCCACATTTATCCAGGTTATCCCTGCGGGGTTCTTGTAGTTTAGAAGCTCATCCACCGTAACGGCGGTCTTGGTCCAGGAACCTATAGGATCATAGCCGATAATTGAGAGTTTCATGGTTTTTATCCTATCATAGATGAACGCCGCCTGCCAGACTTTGCCTGCCGCAGCCGGCACGCCTGAGTATTCATATTAAAGGCCGAATTTGATAGTATGCATCATGATTCAGTATATTCTTTTCGATTTGGACAATACCCTGTATCCGGTAAGTTCCGGCATGGAAGAGGCGCTCCAGCGGCGCATCATCGGGTATGTTATGTCCTTTTTGGGACTTTCCACGGAAGACGCGCTTAGGATGAGACGGGAAGGAATATCCCGGCATGGGACCACCCTGGAATGGCTAATCCACGAAAAGGGTCTTACGGACATCGACGGGTATTACGCGGCGGTCCATCCTGACGGTGAGGAAGCGGATCTTGCCGTGGACCCGGAACTGCGGCCCTTCCTTGAAAGCCTCCCGGTCCCCAGGGCTATTCTGACCAACTCACCCAGGGAACACTCGGATCGGATACTAAAAAAACTGGGGATAACCGATCTTTTTACCCATGTCTTCGACATGCGCTGGAATGGAAACCGGGGCAAACCCCTTCCTGTTGCCTTTTACCGCGCCCTGGAAGTCCTGGGAACTTCCCCTGGGGAGACTCTGTTCATCGACGATTACTCCCGTTATGTGGAAGGCTACATAGCCCTGGGCGGCAAGGGGGTCCTTCTGGACGAGCAGGACACCCACCCGGATTTTCCGCATCCCAAGATCCGGCATTTGCGGGACCTTACAACCTTTCTGTAAACGCTATCAACGGTTTTGCTTTATCATGAAGAAAGACCGTGATTGATGGGATTTTGTTTCGGAA
>JAISOQ010000039.1 GCA_031275515.1 Treponema sp.
ATAGATAATCCCGGCATTGATCTTCACTGTAAAACTGCCGGCTGAACTCATCATACGTCATGGGATATTCTATCATGTCACCATACTATTATTCGATACTAACCTTAGTCAAGGAAATAGCCAAGTTTAAAAAAATTAATTTTTCCCGGAAATTAAAAAACCCCGGAAAAATCCATCAAGTGTATACAAGAATATACACTTGATGGGTAAATAATAATAAGTCTAGAACATTGCCGGATTTTTAGGGCAAATTCTATACTGTTTTTACATTTAGTGCTAAATGTAAAATTGCCGGCATAAGAACCTGATTGTAATACACCTCAAGCTATATGGCTGGACAATCCTCCCGCAGAACTTCACCAAAGGATTTCGCACAATACTGCATTCCCCGACCAGAATGAAATAGCAAGCCCTCTTTCCGGGTGGTTCTGAAACGCCATTTCCAAGGCGGAGATGGCCGTATGGGATTCCCTATCGGCGCGTCCATCCCATGATCTTTTGGTCAAACAAATCAAGTATCACCGTTAGATATACCCATCCCACCGGTACGTAAGTAGGTGATGGCATACATAAGGGCGGCAGCCTGGTACTCGCCGCTCTTTTCTCCCCTTCGGTTGTATTCTACGCTTATCTTTGTATCCGTCAGACAGGGGTCAGGCCCACTTATGCAAGTCCGTCCCCCATCTGAATAGTTACGAAATTTGCCCAAAAATGTTATTATTATTGTTACCTTTCTTCCCAGGCTTTGTTATATAATTGAACACGGTAATCTAATGCGGTGTTACCTGGAGTTAGTTTAACTTTGGGTATGCTTTAAGTGGATTATGCGGGGTTTCTATTCCTCCTTCCCTTTGTGTGTGCCCCGGGGTTACTCCTTTCCCCGGGGCTTTTTTAGGAGTTTATATGGAATGGCGAGCAAGTCATATATTGGTTAAAGACAGGGGCCTGGCCGAAGACCTTCTAAAGCGTATCAAACAAGGCGCGCCCTTTGAATCTCTGGCGCGGGAATTTTCCACCTGCCCATCCAAGTCCTCGGGAGGCGATCTGGGCTGGTTTGGTCCGGGGAAAATGGTGGCTCCCTTTGAATCGGCGGTTAAGCAGCTTTCTCCCGGTTCGGTAGGCGGCGTGGTGCAGACCCAGTTCGGGTATCATCTCATCAAATGTACCGGCAGGAAGGATTAGCCCGGTCAAAGGTTCTTAGGAATTTTTCTTCTCTTCCCGCAGGAGCCTGACGAGGAGGCGGTCTAGAGTGTCGGCAAAATTTTTGAGTTCCCGCTTTCCGTAAGAAGCGGTGCGTTCTATGCCGATCCCGCTGTCCGCCAGCCCTACCTTGAAATCCCGGAACGACAGTTTTTCCCTGATATTCTCTTTAGTATACACCTGGCCCCTGTCGTCTATCACTGGAATTGCGGTTTCTACAAGCCGGGAAGCCAGGGGGATGTCCCGGGTCACTACCAGGTCGCCGGGCCGTGCGAGTTCCGCGATCCGGTCGTCAGCGGCTCCTTCTTCGGCAGGGCAGATTTCCATTACCGCGCCGGGACCGGAGATCCCCGGAATGGGCCGGTTTGCGGTAAAAACGGCAGTCAAGGCAGTCCGCGTGGCGGCGCGGAGTATCATCTGCCGGGCCGGTTTCGGGCACGAGTCGGCATCCACGAAAATCTTCATGCAGCGGACGGCGAGACGCCTATCCCGGCGGCATAAAGCGTAAAAGAGCCGGAACAGGTAAGGCTTACCCCCTCTTCCAGGAAGGTGATGAAGGCGCTCTCCCCCTGCTCAAGGGTAAGCGTTTCAGCCGGCCTGTTCGACCCGTCACGGCATGAGAAGACCGCCCTGCCTTCGGTTACAACGGCTATGGCGGGCCCCGATATGGGGAAGGGGACGGTTTCCCCTTTTCCCCATATCGCCGAAAGGGAAAATTCCCGGCAGTCTGTCGGGTAGGTAAACGCCGGAGGGATGGGGTTGAAAGGCCGCAAAACAGCGGGGGAGAAGGGCCGGAATTCCAGGATACGCACTAATTCTTCCACATCTACATGCTTTGAGGTAAGCCCGCCTCTGAGTACGTTATCTGAATTGGCCATCAGCTCCACCCCAAGCCCTTCGACATAGGCGTGGAGTATTCCTGCGGGAAGGTAGATCGCTTCCCCAGGCTCCAGGTTGATCAGGTTGAGGTACAGAGGGGCGATTACCGCCGGGTCTCCCGGATACAGCCGGGCAAAATAGGCGGCGGTTTGCCAAATTTCCGTATGCCCGGGAACCATCTTTTTCAGGACCGGTTCCTGTTCTAAGGCGTAGGCGCTTAATTCCCGGCGGAATTCTCCAGGCAGATCGAAAAGAATCGTTAGGAAGAGCCTGAGCGCATCCTCCTGTGCATGGTCCCCGGTACCGAGGGCTTTCCCAAGGCGGGCGAAACCGGCGTTGAGCGCCGTTCCAGGCTGCGTCATGGCGGCCTGGGAAAAAGTTTCCAACAGGGTACGCATGACATCCGGTTCCCGAAAACCGCACATGGCCCGGAAAGGGCTCAGGGCACAGAGAATTTCAGGTTTGTGATTGGGGTCTTTGTAGCTGCGGGCGGGGTCTTGCAGGGACAGACCTGCCTTGTTTTCCCGTTCAAAACCCGCCTGCGCCTGAGCGAGGTTCGGATGAGCCTGGACTGACAGGGGTTTGGCCGCAGCCAGAAACTTGAGCAGGAAGGGGAGAGCGCCGAATTCCCGCATGACCCTTTCTCCCAAACACAATTCGGAATAGTTATTGATAAAATCAGAAAGCAGGGGTTGTTCTCCCGGGATGTCCAGGGCGGAAGGTCCTTGGGGATGGACGCCCATCCACAGTTCCGCCCAGGGTTCTCCTGAGCTGTTTTTCCGGCCTATTAAATGAGGTATCCAGTGGGGGGAACCCCAATCGTAGGTTTTTATCTGGTTTATCAATTTTATAATATGACGCATACAAACTCCCGGTTAACTGGAATCTGAGGCGGAATCTTCCCCGTCTTAACCAGACGGGGAATTCAGTTCCCTGGTATCTAAAATTTCGTCTATTCGGGTATTAATATCCAGAAAAATCCGTTCCACTTCCTGAGACTCCGCCGTATGCTGTTCCTGCAAGTCCGCATTGGACATGCGTTTTTGAATATCTTCACAAAGCAGGAACCCGGTCATAATAGCGAGCTTCAAAGGATCCGAAAGTCCGGTAATTTTCCGGGTATTTTCTACACATACATAGTAGCGAGTAAGAAGATTTTCAAGATACCCCGGTTCTTCATCGGCGCTAATAGAAAAAGACGTACCCAGTATGTCAATACGGAGGCTGCTGGTTGGCATACGGGCTCCTTAAAAAATATCCAATTCCCCCGGATTAAGCGTCTCGTCGGATGTTTCTTCGTCCCCGGGTACATCATCAGTTTCCGGCTCAAGAACTAACGCATCCTCCGAATTTCTTTCTATTATCACCAGGGAGCCGTTATAGGATGCGTCTTGCCGGACGGCGTTATCCCCATCCTCTTTCCCCTCAGACAATTCCGGCGTATCCTTCGCCTCTGGCTGGGGAACGGGATCTTTCTGGGTTTTTTCCAAGGCAAGGCTTTTTTCTATATCGGCCTCAAACCGGCTAAGCCGATTAAGGGCGGAAACGATCCCTTCCTCAATCTGGCTCTGCTCTTCCTTAAAATTCTGTACTACTACCTCAAGCCCATCAATTCGTTTCTGATAGACTTCCAAATTTTCCCGTAAAAGGGCATTTTCTTTGGTTACCTGATCGATATAATCAAGGGCCCTGATAACTTTGGATTCCAGTAATTTGACTTTTTCGAGGCTTACCATAATAGATTTAGACACTTAACACCGCTTTTGCTTGGGAAACCACTGCTTTAAAGGCCGGAATATCTTCGACCGCTAAAGAAGCCAGAGCCTTCCGGTTTATGGTTATCCCTGCCTTAACCATACCGGCAATGAGCCGGGAATAAGAAATGCCCTCCGCCCGGCAGGCCGCACTGATCCTGATGATCCACAGACGCCGGAAATCGCCTTTTCTGTCCTTCCGGTCCCGGTAGGCATAGAAAAGCCCCTTGGTCACCGCATCCTTAGCAGTTTTATAGTTCGAGTGCCGGCGGCCCCAGTAACCTTTTGCCTGCTTTAGTATCTTCTTGCGATGATTCTTTCGTTTTAAACCGTCTACTGCTCTTGACATGAAAAACTCCTCTTTAGTTTACGGCCTTATTCAGCCATAGGGTAATAACTGCTTCCTGATGACCGCAACGTTATCGGCGGACAGTACGCCGGCATGGCGCAGATTCCGCTTCCGTTTTGCGGACTTTTTGGTGAGAATATGGCGAAGGTTTTGTTTCTTGTACTTGACCTTCCCCGTTCCGGTGAATGAATAACGCTTGGCGGCGCTTTTCTTTGTCTTCATCTTAGGCATGATAATCCTCTATTTCTTAGACTTGGGGCTTAAAACCATGGACATGAACCGGCCTTCCATAGCCGGAGCCTTGTCCATCACATAGTCCCCTTCAATGCGCTTCAAGACATCCTTTAGGACATCAAGCCCAAGCTCCGTATGGGCAAGTTCACGACCGCGAAAACGGACCGTCACCTTGACCTTATTGCCCTCCGCAAGGAATTCCCGAACATGTTTCGATTTAAAATCCAGATCATGTTCGTCGATCTTGGGCTGCATCCGGATTTCCTTCAATTTGAGCAATTTTTGCTTTCTTTTGGAATCCCGGACCTTTTTTTCATTTTCAAATTTGTACTTGCCGTAGTTCATAATCTTGACTACCGGCGGTACAGCCTGAGGAGCAACTTCCACTAAATCAAGACCCTGCTCCCGAGCCAATTCAAGGGCTTCAGATGTTGCTATGACCCGCTGTTCACCTTCATCCCGAATGAGACGGACTTCCCGTACCCGAATCTGCTCATTGATCCTTAAATCCTTATCCGCCAACTGACCTCCTCGCAGGCATCCCTGGGTTTTTAACCGCGCCCGTGGGAACCATCATTTTAAATTCTACACAGGGCTTACTAATTTTCAAAATACTATACCAGATCGAAAAGATTCTGTCCAGTATGAAGCGGCGATTTGATAATAAAGATTATATTCTGGGCGATTGGACATATATAGTAACTTAACCAAATTATATATGAAAAATGCCGGGATATTCTTGACACAAACCGCTTTGCCGTGTTAAAGTTCTCCTGTCAACATTAAGAATGGCTGAAGATTCCCTGGCCGGGCAATAGCGCAGTTGGTTTAGCGTACAAGTCTGGGGGACTTGGGGTCCCCGGTTCAAATCCGGGTTGCCCGACCAGGGGATTTTCACTGTTTCGGAGATGTCCGCAGGGCGGTTCCCTTCTAAAAATTACTATTTTCGTTATGCTTCCTGATTTTGTGTCTGCCGGGGGCTATTTGGTTCGATGGGTTCCTTGGCCGGACAGGAGCCTTTGGGCTTTCATTTTTCCGCTTCTTAAACCCGGCGCGTTCATCTTCCTTTGATGTCCCGGTCTATCGCCGCCTCTTAGTCCCGCCGTTCCACTGTGCCGTCCTGCCGGGCGATAAAAACAGAAGGGCGCAGGCGGGTAAAAAGGCCGTTTTCCACCACGCCGGGGATGCGGTTGAATTCCGCTTCCAGCGCAGCAGGATCCGCCGCAAGTTTCAGCCGGACATCCACGATGAAATTGCCATGTTCGGTGATCACCGGGCCGGCTTTCCGCACCGCCTCCCGGACGACCGGCTCCGCTCCCAGGGCTTCTATGGCCTGAATGACTGGGACCCGCGCTTCAGGGATCACCTCGATGGGAATGGCAAACGTGAGCCCAAGGTGGTCCACGATTTTGGATTCATCCACCACAATCGCGTATGAAGCGGAGGCATAGGCGATGATCTTCTCCAGGAGGAGGGCGCCTCCGCCGCCTTTGGTGCAGAAGTTACGGGAGTCTACTTCATCGGCGCCATCTATGGAAAGGTCCAGCTTCCCGCCTATGTCCCGGGAATTCAGGCTGAATATAGGTATCCCCAGGGCCTCACATTCCAGAACGGTTTGGAAGCTCGTGGGTACCGCCTTAATATCCGTCAACTTGCCTTCGGACATCAGGGCGCCTATATGTTTTACCGCAGGAATCGCGGTGGAACCGGTACCCAGGCCCAGTTTCATCCCGCTTTTTACCAGGGCGTCTACCGCGCTCCGGCCCGCCAGGGCCTTCATCTCTTTTTGATCCAGATTTCCCATATCTATTCCTTTCTATATTATTCCTGTCTGCAATCCTGCATCCATGAAAATTTATACGCAAACACAGGGTACAGTTTGCCCGCGTCTTTATGATAAAAGCTGTTATATATTGAGTCTGTCCCAAAACTAATTGACTGTGCGCTAATGCGCACGGTTTTGGGACAGACTCTTGCAATTTTTCAGGCTTTCAGCCTTGCAAAATTGCGAATTTCAAGGCTGCTTTCCCAAAACTGAAGTTTTGGGAAAGCCTCTATTATATATGAATTCGGTTTCTGAGATGGGCGGGGAATTCCGTGCCTATGAAAAAACGATACTGATACATGGCCTGCCTGAACAGCATGTCATAGCCGTTCAGGACCGGGCAGCCGGCCTTCTCGGCCCGGAGCAGAAGGCGGGTCCGTTCCGGTTTGTAGACTATATCCATCACCTTTTCCTTGCCGGTAAATTTGTAGTCTTCCAGAGGATCGGCGTCGATAAACGGTTCCATCCCAGCCGATGTGGTCTGTATGATGATGTCCGAAAATTTTTCCATCAGTTCCACCCCTGCGCTGTCCGTCGCCGCCCACTTAAAACGATACGGCAGGGCCAGCCGCCTGGCCCGGGTCGGCGTCCTGTTAAGGATGATGGCTTTGCCTTTAAGCCGGAATACCTCTGCGGCAACCGCCCTGGCCGCTCCTCCTGCGCCTATGATGGTGAGCTTCTTCCCCCGGAGGCTGGTCTGCCCGATAAAATTCAACAGGGAATCGGAGAATCCCCGGGTATCCGTATTGTACCCTGCCCAGCCGATAGGCGTTCTCACGATGGTATTGCAGGCTCCCACCGTTTTTACCTCGTCCGACTGACTGGAGAGATGGGGGATGATTTCTTCTTTGTAGGGTACGGTGATCGATGCCCCTTGAATGTTCAGAAAATCCGCCAGTTCCAGGAAAATTTTGAGGGATTCCGCAGGAAAAGAGACATAAACGGCGTCCATCTTCTCCTCGGTAAAAACCTGGTTGAAAAAAGAGGGACTCGAAGTAGCGTTTAACGGGTAGCCAACCACGGCGAAAATTTTTGTTGCTGCGGTAATATCCCTGAACCGGTACTTTTCCGCCAAATCCCGGGGGTTAAGGTGTCCCGGCGCCCCCGGGGGAAACGCCGATTCTTCCAGGGAACTGCCGCCGGAAGTATTCTGGAGTTTATCGGCTGCACCGGCAATGACGGAAGTATAGCTTAAATAGGATCCCATCTTTTCCGCCAAAATTCGGGTATTAACCCCGTAATGTCCCATGCCCAGGATGATCTTGTTGAAATTCATGGTTTCCGCCGCCGCCGCGTACATCCGCAGGGTGTCTTCCAGATTGACAGGCTTTACCGCCACTTTAGGTATCTCGTCCCCTATACGGCGCAGGCTCCGCAGTTTGGCGGCCAGGTCTTCGTTCACTCCTCCCTGGACATTGTGGTAAGACCGTATAATCCGCGTCCCGAAAGTCCGGGCCGCTTCCTCAAGACTCGGGACGTTCAGATCCTCTTCCAAATCAACGTATGCGAAATTCCGCCGTCTGTCCGCATCGGCAAAGGCCAGTCCCCTGGAGAACAGGGTGATCCGGGAACCTTCGCCTCCCTGGAAATAGCCGCCGTCTTTGGTTCTTCTGATGGTGAGGATTACCGGAAGGCCGGCCTGTTCGGGGAAATGCCGGATCAAGAACCGTTCGTCCGGGTCAAGGCAATCAACCCTCAGTTCCGCCAAATCTACATATTTACGGTAGATTTCCAGCGCCTCCAGGTCCTGGGCAAGGGTTTTTCCGGTCAGGCAGAGGCAAATTCTGGACATTCCTCCTCCTATAAATCGCTGCGGTAAATGAAAATGGCCGTTATAAGGCCGTATTGATCTGTATTGAACCGGATTGTGACGGGCCATGACCGGTTAGAATAGGTATACAGGATGAACCCATCATAAATCTGTACCCCGTTTCCCAGAATCAAGGGGATCACATCCCGGCGTTCGCCGATCTTGATCCCGTATGCGGCTTTGAGGCTTAACTGCCAAACACGATCCCGGTATATGTAGAATTCCCATTCCCCGTAGGCAAATACTACATCGTCCTGCCACGTATTGGGTCCCCGGGTTACATACACTGACTGGGGAACGCCGAACATGGCGATGAGGTCCCTGAGACTCACGCCGACTAAAGAGGCGGGATCGTTGGCGTAATCGTACTGACCCCATGCCGGAAGGGTACAGAGGATGAACAGGATACCCGCCCAAATCACACATTTTCGCATCCGATTTTTCCACAAAATTCCCATAGTTTACTGTACCCGAGAAATATGACGTTTTGCAAGGCGCGTTTACCCAGGGCCAGGGCATATAAAA
>JAISOQ010000087.1 GCA_031275515.1 Treponema sp.
GGCATTGAAAAATCCGGCTGAACGCGAAGTGACGCTTTTCGGCGCCCAGCCGGATTAAGAACGGAGGGTGTAATACCCGTATCCTGGGGATGCGGGGGCTGTTGAGAGAGGTAGAAACAGTCCCCGCAGCGGGATCCGCCAGGTTTCCCTTTTGAATTAGCTGAAGCTAACTCTATTAGGTAAATCTAACAATAACCGATCCCTTTTCTTTTGTAAAGGGGGAAAATGAAAAAATTATCAAATTATGCGTTTAGGGCTGCTGTATATGACGGCCCGGATTTATGCTTTATTCGGGCGGTTCGTGTTTTTTTCGTGATGTAAGAAAGCATTTCCATACCACAAGGCTTTTAAGCCGCCCTATTCAAAGTCCCTGCGGCGTTCCGCTTTTTTCAGGCTCTGGAGGCGTTTGGCCAGGAGCCGCTTTTCCCGGGCCGCCGGAGCCGGAACAGCTGGCCGGCGGCGTTTGGGAAGGCGGGCGGCGTCTATGATAAGGGTTTCCAAGCGTATAAAGGCCCGCTCCCGGTTGATCAGTTGAGAGCGCTCCTTGCCGGCGGCAAGGACGACCTCACCCCTGACGGTAAGGCGGCCCGCCAGGACCTCCCTAAGACGGACCTGTTCCGCCCCGGTAAGCCCTGCCAGAGCATCAAGGCGGATACGCAGGGTTACTTTAGTGTTGACTTTGTTCACATTCTGTCCCCCCGGCCCGCCGGACCGGGAACAGATAATTTCGGCGGCTTCCCGGATGGATTGGCGGAGCAGGTCTTCATTCATCGGTCAATCCTTCTTGTTTTAGCCGCCGTTTTTCAGCCTGCCGCCTTCTTCAAGTCCGCCGCCTTATCGGTCTTTTCCCAGGGGAATTCAGACCGGCCAAAATGCCCGTAGGCGGCGGTTTTCCGGTAAATCGGACGGCGCAGATCCAGGGCGGTGATGATCCCCGCAGGGGTCAGATCGAAAACTTTGGCGACGGCTTCTGACAGGCGGGCTTCCGGGGCCAGGGCGGTCCCAAAGGTGTCCACCATGACCGAAACCGGAAAGGGCACCCCAATGGCATAGGCCAATTCCACCTCACAGCGTTCCGCCAGCTGGGCGGCGACAATGTTCTTGGCAACATACCTGGCCATGTAAGCGGCGGACCGGTCTACCTTGGTGGGGTCTTTACCGGAAAAAGCGCCGCCTCCGTGCCGGCCCATTCCGCCATAAGTATCCACGATGATCTTCCGTCCGGTGAGCCCTGTATCCCCAAAGGGACCGCCCACTACGAAGCGGCCTGTGGGGTTGATGAAGTATTTGGTTTTATCATCCAAAAGTCCCGTAGGCTCCAGGATTGGTTTGATGATCTGGCCGATTACCGTATCCCTGATTTCGTCGTAGGAAATGCCGTCGTCGTGCTGCTGGGATACGACCACTGCATCTATACGCAGAGGCTTGTGGTCTTCGTATTCCACGGTAACCTGGCTTTTGGCGTCGGGCCTAAGCCACTTAATCGTCTTTGCCTTCCGCAGTTCCGACGCCCTGATAAGAATCTTGTGAGCCAGGGTGATGGGCAGGGGCATAAGTTCCGGGGTTTCGTTGCAGGCAAAGCCAAACATCATCCCCTGATCTCCCGCGCCTTGCTGCCCCTTGAATTCTTCCAGTCCCGTCCCGGAAACTCCCTGGCTGATGTCTGGCGACTGACTGTGAATCATGTCCAGCACCGCCATAGACTCGTAATCCAGCCCGTACGCAGGATCTGTATACCCCACATCATGAGCTACGTCCCGAACCACACCCTGAAAATCCACAAATGTCTGGGTGGTTATTTCTCCCCCGACGAGTACCATAGCGGTGGAAGCAAAAGTCTCGCAGGCAACCCGGCTGTTGGGATCGTCTTTCAGACAGGCATCTAGGATAGCATCAGAAATCTGATCGCAAAGTTTATCAGGATGGCCTTCTCCTACGGATTCAGAAGTAAAAAAATAATGCCGTCGTTCCATTTTACAACTCCTCTTCAGAAAATAACAGATGGCCGGGAACCCTTTTATTCAAACCTTACAGGCTCCCAGAATGCTGACTATAATATAAATTTTTTACCCGGTTATGTATAGTTATTTTTGAAGAAATCATAGAAAAAACCTAGGATTTCTCTCCAATAGACAAAGAACGAAGATTGACCGCCGCCCATACTTGCAGTACAATGCCGAAGGCCACCGACACGTTGAGGGAACCTTTGACGCCGTATGCCGGGATGGTCACCCTGCCCAGAGAAGCGTCGGCCACTTCCAGGGCTTCGGGACTAAGCCCCAGTTCTTCGGAACCAACGAGCAGGATCGCCTCCGCAGGGAACCGAAACTCCGGCAGAGGAACGCCCCCCGTTTCCAGGGCGAAAAAAGGGCCTTCTCCCAAGCCGGCCAGACCGCCTGCCCGTTCCCAGGGGAGCAGGTCCACACAACCCATAGCAGTCCGAATCGCCCGGGAGTGCCGGGGATCGGCGCAGAGGTGAGAGAGGAAGATTCTTTCCGTCCCAAAGGATTCGGCGGTACGGAACATGGCCCCCACATTGTAAGGGGACCGTATGTCCTCCAGGTAGACCCTCATTCCCGGAAAACTCCGCCGCTTTTTAGAATCAAGGCGGCCCTGATGATCGATGAAGTCCCAGTCGGCGGTTTGCCGTCCTGTTTCGGCCAAGAGGATATGCCGCACTGTGTTCAGTGTCCGGATCAGGGAGCGTTCCATCGGACTCGCCGCGGCCACGGAGGATTTCCGCACAACTCCCGCGGCGGCAACGATGGCCGCCGCCGCCGCAGGGGAGACAAAAGTTTCTCCGGTCAACAAGGCCAGAGCTTCCCCCAGACCAGCAACGGTAGAAGAATGCAGAAGCTCCCCCTGGCTTAAACGGTATTCAGCCTCTCCAAAAATCCTCACAAGCTTCCGCAGTCGTTGAGAACGGGGGAGTTCTTTCAATTTATGGGTAGAGATCATTCAAGAACATATAAACGGCTCAAAATCGAACCGCCATTACAGACCAAAAACGCCCATTAATTTATCGGCAGTAGCGCTGATTATCGCATCGTTTATATATGAAGGATTATTGATTTTTTGTTTAAGTTCCTCAACGCGATCCATGCGTACATCTGATGCTTTTCCTATGAGTTCAAGGGCCTGATAAAGCTCACCTTTCTTCAAAGCTTCTGAAGAAACAGATATGGAATCACCTTCAGCAGCCTGATTGATACGGCTGCTCTGTCCATGTTTCTTATTGGATTGGAGGGGATCTATAGGACTTATTCCATTAATCGTCATACTCATTTCCTACCTGTAACCAGTATCGGCATATTTATATAAAAAGTTTATATCTTAATGCCGTTTCTTTCCAGATACATACACCGAAAATTCCCCCAGTTGTTGGCTTTTTTTAGCCATAATTTCCCGAATTTCCGCCGCAGAACCCCGAAAATATTCCTCATGTACCTTCGTCATCTCTCTCCCAATACAAATATACCGCTCACTATCAAATTCGGCCAAATCCTCCAAAAACTTGAGTATTCGGAAAGGAGATTCGTACACAACAAAAGCCGCATCCAGGGCCAAAAGTTCCTGCAGCCGGGCGCGGCGGCGTCCTGCCTTGGGGGAGAGGAAACCTTCGAACACAACGCTCTTGTCCATGCCCCCGGCCACGCTGACCAGGGAGGCAAAAGCCGATGGTCCCGGTATGGGGATAACCTCGTGTCCCGCCTCCGCAGCCCGCCTTACCAGTACGGCCCCGGGATCGCTTACCGCCGGGGTTCCTGCATCACTGGCATAGGCCGCGTTCCTGCCCGCATTCAGAGTCTCAAGCACCGCTTCCGCCGCCGTCTCCTCGTTTTGCGCCCGGCAGGAGAGAAGCCTGACCCGTATCCCCAGGTGGGTGAGCAGCTTGAGGGTCCGGCGGGTATCCTCGCAGGCCACAAGGTCCACGGTTTTCAGTATTTCCACCGCTCGAAAAGTGATATCCCCAAGGTTTCCTATGGGAGTGCCGATAATATACAGGATGGCCACTGGTAGAGTATACCCGGCTGAAAACAGGATGACTAGGAGCAGACTCTGGACGCGCTTTTTCAATTATTTGTCTTTATCCTCCTTGGCCTTGTTCTTTTGTGGTTTGGGTTCGCTTTATTTTTCCGTAGGGGGAACCCGGCGGGCGGAAATAGCGGGGAGAAGGACAGCGGCTCACGGCAGCATTTGCTCAAGAAACGGCTTTATAATCCTCCTCCTGAAGCCCGACGGGAAGGCGGCGCCGGTTCGCCGCGGAGCTGCCCGGTCTGCGGCCTCCTGCTGACACGGGGGGAGCTTGTAAAATCATCGGTCTTTCCCGATCCGGGGAATGGCCAGGGCAGGCTCATGCATATTGAGGGCTGCGTCTACTGCCTTGAGGGATCCCGGACCGGCAAGCGGAAATGTCCGGTCTGCGGCTCGCCCCTTAATAGGGATGAAATGCTCTTTGCCCGGATGTTTGAGAAACCTGGCCGTTCCCATGTGCATGTTTTGGGATGCAG
>JAISOQ010000098.1 GCA_031275515.1 Treponema sp.
CCTTTTTCTATATCCGCAGCCGTTCGGCGTGATGATAGGCTTCGCTCCGCAGAACCTTGACGGACTCATCTTTGAGGTATTCGTCAAAGGGCATCCTGCGGTCTATATAGGCGCCGCCGCCTCCGGGAGGGAAGATCTCGATGATGCGGTTGGCTATGGAGTTGACGAACTCGTGGTCGTGGGAGTTGAAAAGGATGACCCCCGGAAAGGCGATAAGTCCGTCGTTGAGGGCGGTGATGGCTTCCAGGTCCAGGTGGTTGGTAGGTTCGTCCAGAACCAGAACATTGGCGCCGGAAAGCATCATCTTAGCCAGCATACACCGCACTTTCTCGCCCCCGGAAAGGACGTTGACGGCTTTGAGGGCTTCGTCGCCGGAAAAGAGCATACGCCCCAGGAAACTCCGCACATAGGTTTCGTCCTGATCCGGGGAGTATTGCCTGAGCCAGTCAGTAATGGATATATCGGAATTAAAGAAGGCGCTGTTTTCCCGGGGAAAGTAAGAGAAAGATGTGGTCTGACCCCAGTAGTAGTCCCCCGCGGCAGCCGGGGTTTCGCCGGCGATGATGTCGAAAAGGGCCGATTTTGAAGCGTGTTCAGCGCCGACAAAGGCGATTTTGTCATTTTTATTCACCATTAACGAGAAGTCCCGCAGAAGTTCCGTTCCTTCAAAAGTAAAGCCCAGTTTCTCTATGCGGAGCACGTTGTTGCCGATTTCCCTGCCGGGCTTGAACCCCACATAGGGGAATTTCCGGCTGGTAGCGACCACGCTGTCCAGGTCCAGCTTTTCCAGGACTTTCTTGCGGCTCGTGGCCTGCCGGCTTTTGGAGGCGTTGGAGGCGAAACGCTGGATGAATTCTTTGAGTTCTTTCGCCTTTTCTTCCCGCTTTTTCAGCTGATCCCGGGCCTGTTTCTGGAGCATCTGGCTCATCTGATACCAGAAGTCGTAGTTCCCCGAATAGAGGCTTATCCTGCCAAAATCTATGTCGCAAATGTGGGTACAGACCGCATTGAGGAAATGCCGGTCGTGGGAGACCACGATTACCGTGTTGGGGAAGTCGATAAGGAAGTCCTCAAGCCAGGCGATAGACTCCAGGTCCAGGCCGTTGGTAGGCTCGTCCAAAAGGAGGATGTCCGGGTTGCCGAAAAGGGCCTGGGCCAGCAGGACCCGTACTTTTTTGGACTCGTCCAGTTCAGACATCAGCTTACCGTGATCTCCTTCATCGAGACCCAGGCCGGACAGAAGCTGCCCTGTCTGGGCTTCCGCTTCCCAGCCGCCCAGCTCCGCGAAGTCCGCTTCCAGCTCGCTGGCCTTCATGCCGTCTTCTTCGGAAAAATCTTCCTTGGCGTAGATCGCTTCCCGTTCTTTTTGGATTTTGTAGAGTTTGGGATACCCCATGATCACTGTTTCCAGGACCGGGAATTCCTCGAAGGCAAAGTGATCCTGTCTGAGGACCGCGATACGCTCCCCGGTAGTGATGGAGATTTCGCCCTTATCGTGTTCGATCTCGCCGGACAGGATCTTGAGGAAGGTCGATTTCCCCGCTCCGTTGGCGCCTATTATCCCGTAGCAGTTGCCGGGGGTGAATTTGACATTTACATCTTTGAAGAGTGTCCGTTCTCCATAACTGAGACTTACATCGGTAATGGTGATCAATGACTATTCCTTTTGTTTTTTTGGTTTGAAAATTCCCAGAAGCCGATTTACAAGGCCCTGTTTTTGCGGTGCGGCCACTGTCATGCTGCCGCTTCCGCCGCCCTGCGCCGCTGCCTTGGAAACGGAAGCGGAATTTGTACGAGGCGTCCCGCTTTCTCCATCCGCCTTGCCCCTTTCCTGCCTGGCGGCGGCCCGGGGCGCTTGTCTTGTCCCCTGTTTGTTGTCCGGCTGTCTGCCGGACGCCTGCTTGCTGGCCGGCTGCCTGCCGGCCCTTTTACCGGCCTCCCGCTTCCTCCGGGGAGCATCAGCGCCGCCGGGAGCTGTCCCTTCGCGGCTTCCGGCAGCGGGCCTTTCCCGGTTCCGGTTTCCGCGCCCGTCCCGCCCTGGGGCCTGACCGCCGCCAGCATTCCGCCCCCCAGCCTCAGGGTTTTCAGAAACAGCCGGGCCGGAAGCCGGGTCGTATTTCTGTTTGTAATAGGCCATTCGATCCTCAAAGGAAAGGCCGGAAATATCCGGACCCGGAGGGCTTTTCGCCCGGTCCTTGCGGGGAGACCGCTGTTCATCCCGGCCCCGGACGTTTTCGGCGCTCCTGCCATGTTCCCGGCCCCGGTCGGGACGACGCCGCGCTTCGCCGCCCGAAGAAGGGGAACGGCGTCCGCCGGAGCGCTCATTACCCCTGCCCCGGGAGTCAGGCCGCCGGTCATCATCGCAGCGTTCGGTCCTGACCCGCATACCCGCGCTCTTGTCTTCCCCAAAAAGTTCTTCCGTCCCTATCTGAGAGGGGATCTTCCTCCCGATGTACCGTTCTATGGCAGGGAGTTCGTACACGTCCTGCTCGCTGGCCAGGGTAATAGCCCTGCCGGATTTGCCCGCCCGGGCGGTACGGCCTATACGGTGGACATAGTTCTCCTCTTCTACCGGAAGGTCGTAGTTCACCACCATAGAGAGGGCCTCAATATCGAGCCCCCGGGCCGCCACGTCAGTAGCCACCAGAAACCGGGTTTTCCCGGCCTTTACATCGTCGATGATCTTGAGCCGCTTGGATTGGGGCAGGTCCCCCATGAGGAATTCGCAGGCTATCCCGTTGAGCCGCAGCCGTTTCGCCACGATTTCAGCGTACCGTTTGGTGTTGCAGAAGATGATGGCGCTTTCCGGTTTTTCCCGCTCCAGGATACCCAGGAGGAGCCTCATCTTGCCTTCGCTGGACACATGGTAGAGAATCTGATCGATTTCTTCCACCGTGACATTTTCCGGGGCGATTTCAATTTCCCGGGGGGATTTGGTGTATTCCCAGGCCAGGTTTTTGACCCAATTGTTGAGGGTCGCGCTGAACAGCATGGTCTGCCGTCTATCCACCGGCGAGATTACCTTGATGAGCTTCCGCAAGTCGGGGTAGAAGCCCATATCAAACATACGATCCGCTTCGTCCAGTACCAGGAAGGCAATATCCATCAGGTTCATTTTGCCCGAAGCGTTCAAATCCAGCACCCGCCCCGGGGTTCCCACGAGGATCTGCACGTTATCCTTCAGGAGCCGCTGCTGATCCGAATAGCCGACGCCGCCATAAAAACTCCCGATTTTGAAGGAAAGGTATTTCCCCAGAAGTTTTGCCTCTTCTTCCACCTGCACAGCCAACTCCCGTGTGGGAACCATCACCAGGGCCTTTTTCCCGGAAAGGAGGGGCTCAGTCAGGAGGCGCTGAAAAATAACCACAAGAAAAGCGGCGGTCTTCCCCGTTCCGGTCTGGGATTGAACATAAAGGTCCTGTCCACCAAACGCATTGGTCAATACCTGTTCCTGAACCGGCATACAGGTGAGATACCCTGCCTCGGAGATACCCTGCTGGAGGCTGGGGTGTAAATTTAGTTCAGCAAATTCCATATATTATTGATAGTAGTTATATCTGATTATTGAGATTTTGAATAGCGGTAAGATGCCGGACTTTAGAATTCCAC
>JAISOQ010000281.1 GCA_031275515.1 Treponema sp.
CCTCTCCGGTTGCTTTGGCCGGAACCGGCGGACTTTCCCGCTTCTTCCGGTTCAGTACCCGTTCTATCCCCTCTTTCACTTATTGCCTGCTGACCGTGTACACTACCCGCGTGGTACACCCATATCGCGCCGCTATTTCGCTTTGTTCCGTAACCGGCTTCCCTTCCTCCTCATTCAACAGGAGGAGTATATGAGCCCGCCTTACCTGCCGCGCCGGGTGTACCCCCTGGCTAACGTTCTCCTCCAGCCGCTTCTTTTCGTCCTTCGTTAAATGTACCCGATAAACCTTTCCCCTCATGCTGATTTCCCCTCCCGGGGGCAGGGTATTCTATACCGGAACTTCTAGTTCAAGCAAGGTACTAGATTGAGATTTTCCGGTTCCTGGCGCTTACTTCCCAGTAATTAACCAGTTGACGGTTCCGAACCACATAGACCCCCGGATAAAGGGCGGTGGTGGGACAGATATGGGCAGGAATGACATGGAGAATTGTTCCCAATGGAGGACAATTACTCCCGGTCATACGGAAAACCCAATGTTCCTCACTGTGGGCTTCGGGCCTGGCTCCGGGCAGATCCGTGATAAGGCCCCGGTCTCCTTCCTGATCAGAGGCGATAGCCTTGTAACCCAGATCCAGGGTGAAAAGATCCTCCCGGGGCCGGCTTATTACCCTGGTCAGGATCGCCGCGCCGGGAGTAAAGTCGAGGTCCCGGTATTTGGAATCATAGCCGTAGTCTTGGATAAAGAAAGTCCCCGGTGAGAGAAAAACATCCTTGTTCCGGGCATGGCAGGGGAAGGTAGGGGTTCCCCCCATTACCATGACGGGGAGTTCCCTGCCTCCCGCCTCCACGGCCTCCCGGACCGCCATCAGTTTTTGAGTCTCTTCCGCCACCGCCTTTTCCCGCTCTCCGCTGTCTTTAATGCCCAGGTTGCCGTCATAACAGTGAAGACCCATAAGACTTAGGCCGGGGAGCTTCCCTGCCCGGAGGCAAAACTCCTTGAGCAAGCCGCCTTCCAGGGCAACGCCGGTGCGGTTCATGCCGGTGTTTATGTCAACGAGGAAGGGAACGGCAGGACCCGCGGCTCCGGCGGCTGCTCCCAGCAGGGCAAGCTGTTCCAGGTCGTCCCCTATAGCCCAAAAAACCGAAGCGGTATACCGCTGACGGAGCTTAATGAAGCGCGTGATTGCAGGACCGATCAGCGGATAGGCGATAAGGATATGGGGCGCGCCGCATTGGGCGCACATTTCGGCTTCGGCGATGGTGGCGCATTTGAACCGTTTGATCCCCCGGGCCAGCAGGAGCCGGACCACAGCGGGGGCCTTGTAGGTTTTCACATGGGGCCACATCCGGTCAGGTCCTCCCGCCAGGGCTATGGCTTTCTGAATGTTTTCTTCGATAATGTCTTCGTGGTAAATCAAGGCCGGAGAATCCAGTTCTTCCTCACCGGCAAAGTGATAATCAATGTTTGGCATTTTCAATTTTCTACCTCAACGAGAAGTTCGATTTCCACAGGGATATTGCCGGGCAGGGCGTTCATCCCCACAGCGGACCGGGCGCAGCGGCCCCGTTCTTCGCCGAAAACATCCACCAGAAGCTGGCTGCCGCCGTTGGCTACCTGGGGCTGATCGTAAAAATCCGCCGTACCGGCCACAAAGCACAGCATTTTCACGATCCGTTTTACCTTATCCAGATTTCCAATCCGGGCTTTCAGATTGGCCAGAAGGTTGAGAATACAATACCGGGCAGCTTCCTGCCCCTGCTCAATGGTGAATTCGCCCCCCAGTTTGCCGGTAAACCGCTGATCGCCGTTGAAAACGGGACCGCAGCCCGAAAGATAATAGAGGCCATCCCCAAATTCCTTAACCGGTTCATAGATACCTCCCTTGAGGGGGGGATTCGGCATAGCAAGTCCATATTTTGCCAAGGCGTTTTCCAGATTCAGCATATTATCCTGCCTAAAAAAAATTTAGTATGTAGAATCTGTCCCAAAACTAATTGACTGTCGCTGACGCGCCCGGTTTTGGGACAGATTCTTACAGTTTTTCAGGCTTTCAGCCTTGCAAAACTGCAAATTTCACGGAGACTTTCCCAAAATTTCAGTTTTGGGAAAGCCTCTGCAAAATAAGAATACTTTGGATTTCTTCTTTTGTAAATAAACTTGTGAAAAAAAAATAGCTGATATATGATGGGTTCATGAAATTACTTCAAGAGCAGTGGGAACTATTCAATAAGATCATGACTCTTTTGGAACGGCATCTGGGACCTAAATGCGAGGTGGTACTTCACGATTTAACCCGGGATTACAGCAGTACCATTGTGGATATACGGCACGGACATATCACGAACCGTAAAATCGGCGATTCCGGGAGCAACCTGGGCCTGGAAGTGCTTCGAGGCGCCACGCATAACGGGGATCAGTTCAATTACATCACCTATACGCGGGATAATAAGATACTCCGATCCTCGTCGATTTACTTCCGGGGGGAAAACGATCAGGTTATCGGGGCCCTCTGCGTTAATCTGGACATTACCCAGAGCCTTCAATGTGAAGAATATCTCCATCAATTCAATCAATTTCCCCTGGATGCGGCGAAAAAAGGAGCCGATCTCCCGGAAAACGGGGCCGGAAATACGCCTCCGGTTAAGGAGGTTTTTGTTAATTCCGTCCAGGAACTGCTGGATTATCTCATCGGCGAGGCCCTGGCCCAGACGGGCAAAACGGTTTCCCGGATGCTGCGGGCGGATAAACTTAATTTTATACGGTTTCTGGATCAAAAGGGGGCCTTTCTTGTCACCCGATCCGGAGACGTGGTTTGCGACTTTTTGGGGATTAGCAAATATACCCTCTACCGGTATCTGGATATTGTCCGGGGCGAACGGGAGGATACGAGCCGTCAAACCGGGGAAGGGGAGGAACCGGGATCCGGCGATCCCTCCTAAGGCCGTTAGCGCTGCAAGTACGCCCCGGTTCACCGGAGCGGAACCTCCCGGATCAAGGCCGGTTTGTCTTTTCAAAAAACAAAAAAATATTTTGCCAATACCACTACCGCCAACGCCTTTAACGCATTCCTCAGTATGCAGCCAGGAAACGTCTGGACGTTACTCCATCTGGTACATAAAGATAAGCGAGTAATACAACAGAAGGAGAGAAGCAGATGGGTAAAACAGAGAAAAAACGGCGTGTGTACACGAAGGAATTCAAAGCCGAGGCGGTAGGCCCTAGCGGAGAAGCGGGAAAAGCCGGTTATCCAGGTCGCCAAGGATTTGGGTATCAGCGACACCGTATTGCACCGGTGGATGCAGGTTTCCCAGGAAGCCAAAGGGGAAGGAGTGCAGTCCTTCCCCGGACATTGGGCGGTCGAGGGACGAGGATCTGGCCCGGTTACGGAAAGAGGTTAAGGCCTCAGGACAGCAAATGAAATCCTAAAAAGAGGCTGAACTTTAGTTCGCGTCATCTTCGTGCAGGGAGAACCCCAGTGACGGGGTACCCCGTCAGGGAGATGGCCGGACTTTTGGGGGATGAGTTGTAGCGCCTATTATTGGGCCAAGTACGGGGTGTCGGTGAGGCGGAGCGAGGCCGACGCCGGCCTGGTGGACCTGATTCGCCGGATACAAGAGCGGCGCCACTATCGGTACGGCAGCCCGCGAGTGCGGGAGGCATTACGGGCTGAGTACGGTAGGCGGGTGAGCCGTAAGAAAGCGGCCCGGTTGATGCGGGAGAACGGCTTAAACGCCCGGCGACGGCGGAGGTTCATCCGGACCACCGATTCCTGGCATACCCTGCCGGTCTGCCAAAGCATCCTTTCCCAATAGTTCCACGCTGGACAGGGTGGAGAGAAATAGGTATCGGACATCACGTACCTGCGGACGGGCGGGGGCTGGATATACCAGACGGTGGTTCTTGGTTTTTTTGACCGGAAGGTCGTCGGCTGGGCCTTAAGCGTCGATATGGAGACGGCTATACGACCATTCCCGCAGTGGAAATGGCGTGTGTCAACCGGAAGGCCCTACGGGACTGATACTCCATTCGGACCGGGGAGTACCGTATTGCGCGGCATCCTTTCGGGAAGCGCTGAGGACGAGGTGTCCTTCGGTACGTCAGAGCATGAGCCGCAAGGGGAATTGTTGGGACAACGCTTGTGCCGAATCGTTTTTCAAAACACTGAAACGGAAACTGGAAACGCTGGACGGCAGGCATATGGAGGAGGAGGTCAGCGGCTCGGTGTTCATGTATCTTGAGGCATATTATAACCGGGTGCGTATACATTCCGCATTTGACTATGTGGTACCTGATGGGTTTAACTCAGGACTAGTCGCTTAACACTGTCTACCTAATGGGGTCAAGTCCAGTAAAAGGAGTTTAGTAGATTAGGCTTCTCCCAAAAATAACAACTACACACAAAATTTGAATTATGGTATAATAGACGCATGAGAGGGGAAAACTTAAACAAGGAAACCGTGGGGGAAACGTTGCGGCGGAAATGGGATGCCATGCAACATC
>JAISOQ010000312.1 GCA_031275515.1 Treponema sp.
GACCATCCTTACCGATGATACCCCCTATACTTTTAAAAGCGCCGGGGAAAAAGAGGCGGCGGTAACCTACGGAACCTTAACCGCCCGGTATTTCATCATCGTCCGGTCCGATACGGAAACTCCCGCAGGATCGGGATCGGGTTCCGCATCTTCTTCCGGGGGCGCTTCTATCGGCATAGACATTCAGTGGGACTGAGGGGCGTTACCCCCCCCCCCCCCCCATGCCTCAAGAGCCTTTACCAGAAGGGGCTTTCCCAAAACTGAAGTTTTGGGAAAACCTGACATAAATTCCTTTAAAATTCCGTCATATCATCCATAAAAGACTTTCAAAAAAAACTACAAAATAGTGATAAATGTCATATTGATTCGCACAAAAGGACAAACTCGCTCCATATATCTCATAAATACAGAAAAGGAGCATAAAAAATGCGGGACGATCTGCCGTTGGATTCTTTTTTACAAAGCTATCGTGCAGGAAAACTTGATAAAAAAGAATTGGAAGGGAGTATTTTCGACTACGTATTGAAGAACAGTAACCGGTTCAGACTGCATAGGTGGGCGAAAGATGAACGTATTGATTTTCTCTGCTGGTTTTATCCTCGTATCAGCCGGTCCATAGACAACTACCGGAACAAGGGAGCTTCCTTTGACGCTTATATTGCCGCTATGGTCCGGTGGGCCTCCAGGGAGTATATCCGGCTCGAATCCGGCCTCCGTATAACCGAACAGACCTACTGGGACGTGTGTACTCAGGAAACGGCGGTATGCGAGCGTGAACCGCCGGTCTATGGCGGCGGCGGCGGCGGCAGAACCATGCCCTTCAAAGCAGTCAACAATCCCCGGCAGACATTAATGCTGCTCCTCAAATCCTATTACTTTATATCCGAAGAATTTATCGACAGAGCCGCTCCTGCCATAGGCATGAAAAAAGAACGGCTGAAATGTCTCATTGAACAGCTGAGGAACATGAGGGTTCACCGTGATACTATCATCAAAAAGACCCGGGACCGTATCTATACCCTGTACTTCCGGCGTATCAGCCTTGAATGGCGGGTGGGCGCCGCGTTTGAAGGTTCCCTCAAGCAGGAAAAACTAAAAATCAGGCTGGAACGGACAATAAAACAACTGGCCGTCCTGCGGAACCGGTTCAAACGAATGCGGCTCAAACCGACCAACCGGCAGGTGGCGCAGGTTTTAGGTCTTCCCAAGGGTACCATCGATTCGAGTCTTTTTGCTGTCAGGGCAAAACCCAGGTATGCTGAGGAAGCCGGCGAAGAGTTCTCCTCAAGAAATTATTTCGATGAATACTATGACGACGACGCCGCTGCGCTTATCCTCAAATAGGCTGAGGTTCAAATTGCCGCACCCGGGATTCTATGGTATCCTATGGGGATGCTCAGTTACCGTCATGCCTTTCACGCGGGGAACGCTGCGGATATCCTCAAGCACAGCGTCCTGCTCTTCTGCCTGGACTATCTGGGGCAGAAGGATACTCCCTATCTCTGTATCGATACTCATGCCGGGGCGGGGTTCTATTCCCTTGACAGCGGCTATGCCCTTCAAAACCGGGAATGGGAAAGAGGGATAGGCCGGCTGGCCGGGTTTACGCGGGATCACTCCGGCGGGGAAACCGCATCCGCCTCCCCCGGTCCGCTTGAACGGCTTACTGCGCTTGCGCGGGATTTTCGGCCCTGCCCGGCGGACAGCGGGCTCTATTATCCGGGTTCCCCGGCTCTCATCAGAGCCCTGCTCCGTCCCCGGGATCGGGCGGTGTGTTTCGAGCTTCACCCTGCGGATTTTGCCATCCTGAAACAGACGCTGGGGACCGACCGCCGGTTCAGTTTAAGGCGGGAAGACGGCTTTGCGGGCCTCAAGAGTCTGCTTCCGCCCCCATCCCGCCGGGCCTGCGTCTTCATAGACCCGCCTTACGAGATAAAGGAGGATTACGAAAACCTCCCCCATTCCCTTGCCGGAGCCTTGAAGCGCTTCCCCACAGGGCTTTACATTATCTGGTATCCCCTTCTGGGGAACAAAGACGCAGCATTGCCGGAAACGCTCTTTGGCCTTCACCGGGGAAACAGGTGCCGGGCGGAACTTCGCACCGCCTCCCGAACAGACAGAGGTATGTATGGAAGCGGGCTGGTCATCCTGAATCCCCCCTGGACACTGAAAGCCGCCCTGGAAAGCGCTTTGCCGGTCATGGCGGATTTGCTGGGAGAAGACCGGCATGAATGGGATCTGCGGTGGGAGAGCCCTTCACGGGGCAGGGGTATTTAAAAAGCAAATACCCCTGCCCTGGAGTCTTGCTTAAAGGCGCTTTTCAAAAACCCTCCAGGCGGCGTATGCTTAAATTCTGCGCCGTTCTTCTCTATGTAGTTTGGGACGGGCTTTTATTTTCCGCTCCGGAGTATTTTTGGTGTATTACGGCCTTAATGGGGAAATACTCGAAACAAAACCCGAAACGCTGACCCATCTCCGGGGCAATCAGTTGACTGAAAAAGATAACCCGGTGATTGTGTTCCGGGGCAAGCTGGATAAACTTACCGCCATGATTCTGGAAGCCCAGGTTCTGGGAAAAGAGAAGGAAAATCCCGCCTTCACAGGCGAACTCCAGGAGATCCTGGCATTTGTGCGGAGCCTTCTTCCCGCCGAATATCAGGGGACCCCTTTGGGAGAATTCCGCGTTCTGGGCCTTTCTTCCGGGGAGCTGCGGGAACGGTCCCACCATCCGGAAAAATATTTCGGTTATACGCATTTGCTTATGGACCATACCATAGGCGCCTTGAGCCTTAGATTGAATCTTCTGCGTACAGCCGCCAGGGAAACAGAGCTGGCGGCGGTTTCGGCTTTCAAGGACGAAGCCTGTCCCGGCAAATCCCGCCGGCCCGATATTGTGGAAGCCCTTAACCGGCTTTCCAGTCTTTTTTATGTTTTGATGTTCAAGTATTTACCTGAAAACTATTCCCCTGCCGGCGATGCCGGTATTTAACCTGAGTTTTTATTTTTCGGCTTTACAAACAATTGCGGCCAAGAAGACTTGAACTTCCATAAATGTCACTTTGAGTATCACTTGCTTCCCCAGGGCCACCCCCGGAGCAAGGCGGGGTTATTCGGGGCGGCCCCGGAGGAGACGGGTTATTGAGTAACCGGCTGCAGGGGCAAGGCTTTAATGAACCTTTGAAAGTATCTCCGGGTTATCCGCTACATAGTTCAGCACGTCCGCCATGATGCCGGTATAGCCCCGGCCCAGAGCCTTGTATTTTGCCAGTACAT
>JAISOQ010000014.1 GCA_031275515.1 Treponema sp.
CCCCAGTGGTTCAATACGGGGCTTTACGCGGTCTACGGCATAGACGGGCCGGCCCAGGGGCATTATTACTTTGACACTGCCGATGGGCAGCTAAAAAAGTCGGACAGCGCCTATAAGCGGCCTCAGCCTCATGCGTGCCTGCCCGGTCATGTTCTGATCAGCACACCCCGGGGGCCGGTTTCCATAGACAGCCTGGTGGAGGGGAACGCCCTGGGGACACGGGTATACGACAAGGACGGAACTACCTCGGTTGTGGCGGTCCGGGAAAACGGCGTTAAACCGGTGCTCCGGGCGGCGCTTAAAAACGGCGGCGCTCTGGAAGCGACGGCGGATCATCTGGTTCTGGCCCGCGCCGCCGGGTCGGAGGAGGAACCCCAATGGGTAGAGGCGGGCAAGCTGCGGGAGGGCATGAGCCTGGTTCGGATCGCTCCTCCGGCCTCCGGGGAACCGGAAAAAACGGGAAGCCCCCTTCGTCTGTACGAGCCTATTGTTGGGATAGAGCCTGCGGGTGAAATGCCGGTATACGACATTCAGACCGAAAGCGGCAATTTCCTTGCCGGCGGCGTTGTGGTCCACAACTGCTTTATCCTTTCTATTGAGGATGATCTTGTGAACGAGGGCGGCATCATGGACCTGGTGACCAGGGAAGCGCGGCTTTTCAAGTACGGGTCCGGCACGGGTTCCAACTTTTCCAAGATCAGGGCGCTGAACGAGAAGCTGTCCGGGGGCGGCGTGTCTTCGGGGCTGCTTTCTTTCTTAAAGATAGGAGACCGGTCCGCCTCGGCGATTAAATCGGGGGGGACAACCCGGCGGGCGGCCAAGATGGTGACCCTGGATACGGATCATCCGGATGTGGAGAAGTATATCAGATGGAAAGCCGAAGAAGAACACAAGGTCGCTTCCATGGTCATTGGATCGGCAATAGTAAAAAAACGTCTTGAGGCAGTCAAAAAGGCCCTGACCGCTTTCCGGGGGCCTGATACGGACAGGTTCAACGCGGAAAAAAACCATGACCTGGCGGAGGCCCTCAAAAACGCCCTGGAAGACAAGATTCCCCCGGCTTATCTCTACCAACTGCTCAGGCGGTTAGAGCAGGGAGATACGGAAGTCAATCCCGCCGTGTTCACTACCGCCTGGGATGACGAGGCGTATAACACGGTTTCGGGGCAATCCTCCAACAACAGCCTCCGGGTGACCGACGATTTTATGCGAGCGGTTCTGGACGACGCGGACTGGAACCTCACGGGCCGGATTACAGGCAAGGCTGAAAAGACCGTCAAGGCCCGCAGGATTTGGGATCAGGCGGCCCGGAGCGCCTGGCAGTGCGCGGATCCAGGGATCCAGTACCACACTACCATCAACGACTGGCATACCTGCCCGGAAGGAGGCGAAATTCGGGCTTCCAATCCCTGTTCCGAATATATGTTCCTGGACGACACGGCCTGTAACCTGGCTTCTATCAATCTTGCGGTTTTCTACGACCGGAAAAGCAAAACCTTCAACATTGAAGGCTACCTCCACGCCATCAGGATATGGACCACTATCCTTGAAATTTCCGTGGTGATGGCCCAGTTTCCCGCGCCCCGGATCGCCCGGCTTTCCTACGAGTACCGGACCCTGGGGCTGGGTTACGCCAATCTGGGAAGCCTCCTCATGGTGATGGGCCTGGCCTATGATTCCGATGAAGGCCGGGCCGTGGCCGGCGCTCTGTCGGCTATCCTTTCCGGGGAAGCCTACGCTCAATCCGCCCGTATGGCCGCGGGGCTTGGCCCCTTCCTCCGGTATGCCGACAACCGGGACAGTATGCTCCGGGTGATACGCAACCACCGCCGGGCGGCCTACAATGCCCCTGCCAGGGAATACGAAGAGGTTCATATTCCACCCAAGGGGATAGACGCCGCCTGTTGTCCGGCCTGCCTTCTGGAAGCCGCCCGTTCCGCATGGGATCAGGCTTTGAAACTGGGGGAGCTTCACGGGTACCGGAACGCCCAGATCAGCGCCATTGCCCCCACGGGGACCATAGGCCTCCTCATGGACTGCGATACTACCGGGGTGGAGCCTGATTTCGCCCTGGTCAAATTCAAGAAGCTGGCCGGCGGCGGCTACTTCAAAATCATCAATCAGTCCGTCCCGCCGGCTTTGGAAAGCCTGGGGTACAGTCCTGAGGCTATCGGGAATATCACCGCCTATGCCACGGGATGGAAGACCCTGGCCGGAGCGCCGGAAATCAACCACGAAACCTTGAAGGACCTGGGCTTTACTCCCGCCGCCATTACCGCGGTTGAAGAAGCGGTCAGGAACAGCCTCAACCTGGAGGGGGTATTTAATCCCTGGATCCTCGGGCGGGACTTTGTGGAAAAGACCCTCAATGTGCCGGAATCTGACTGGTCCTTGCCCGGGTTCAGCCTTCTCAAGCACCTGGGCTTCACCGATAAAGATATCCAGGCGGCGGAGCTTTACGCCTGCGGAACCCTGGGTCTTGAGGGAGCGCCGGAGCTCAAGCAGGAACACTACAGCGTGTTTGACACCGCCACGCCTTCGGGCAAGAACGGCATCCGGTCTATCCCCTGGAAAGCACACATAGGCATGATGGCCGCGGTACAGCCCTTTATTTCCGGGGCTATTTCCAAGACTATCAACATGCCCAACAGCGCCGATTACGAAGACGTGAAAGGGGCGTACATGCTGGCCTGGAAAAGCGCCCTCAAGGCGGTTGCCCTGTACCGCGACGGGTCCAAGCTCTCCCAGCCCCTGTCCTCCTTTGCGCCGGGCACGGACCCCCTGGCGGACACCATCCTGGCGGCGGAGCGGAGCCTGAGCGCCGCCGGACCTTCCGGGTCAAGCTCAATCCCGGAGAATCCGGCGTCTGCGGAACATACGCCGGACCGTCCATCTCAGCCGAAAATCAGGCGGTCCCTCCCTCACCGGCGGAACGGTTATACCCAGAAGGCCAAGATAGGGGGCCACTCCATCTTTATCCGCACCGGCGAATATGCCGACGGCGCTTTGGGGGAAATCTTTCTGGACATGCACAAGGAAGGCGCGGCGTTCCGGAGCCTCCTCAACAGTTTTGCCATTGCCGTTTCTCTGGGCCTCCAGTACGGGGTTCCCCTGGAAGAATACGTGGACGCCTTTACCTTCTCCAAGTTTGAACCCAACGGCATGGTCCAGGGCCACGATTACGTGAAAATGGCTACCAGCGTGATTGATTACATTTTCCGGGACCTGGCCATCAGCTATCTCAAACGGACGGATCTGGGCCAGGTCAAGCCTGAAGATCTCAACACCACGGGTACGAAGGATGAAGTAGGGAGCGAACCCGCGGTCATGAAACATCACCGAACCCACGTCAAAACCGGGCGCAAACCAAATGCGGCGGGAACCCCGGCCCTTACCGACGCGGACCGCATCGCCCAGGCGCGGATCAAAGGCTACGAGGGGGATCCCTGCCCCGCCTGCGGTTCCTTCACCCTGGTACGGAACGGGACGTGTATGAAATGCGATACCTGCGGGGGAACTACCGGGTGCAGCTAAGGCATGGCGCAGGGATCGCTCGATTCCGGCGGGGG
>JAISOQ010000024.1 GCA_031275515.1 Treponema sp.
CGGAGTCCTTTTCCTTAAATGACTGGAAGAACGGTCAGAATATCGCCGCCGGGACAATCAAGTATTACCGGCTCACTATTCCAGAGAGCCGCCAGTATTATATTCAGGCTTACAATTACGGTAATGCGTATTTTTATCTATACGTGAACGGTAATTACTACGATTCCTCCAGCAATCTAGGGAGGGATTTTTGGTTGTCCACTGATGACGAGGTGATTGTGGTGGTTAAAGGGCAGGCCGAGAATGCCTCCTTCTCCTATCAGTTTACAGTTTACCCTTGGTGACGACTAACCTAACCACAGCCCTTTCATGATTGAAAGGCCCTGTTGAGCGGCGGGCAGCCCGGAAGGACGCGATCCTTCCGGGCTGCCCGTTTTTTATAAGCCGCCTTTAAAGTCCGGCGGACATTTGGATTTCGTCGAACTCACATTATTAAGGGAGAATCCGCCTTATTCGGGAGTAAAGCAGGCCGGAACCCGCAAACCCCCGGCGGCCTCTGTAAATCATTCTTCATCAAACGGAAAGGGACAGGCTCTAAGAATATACGTTTTTATATGCCCTCGTCCTGGATAATATTCCCTGCCTTCTGGACAAAAATTCCGCGATATGCCACAATCCTGTATGGAAACTCGTAACATTTTCAAAAATATTTCGCCCCTTGATCACCGGTATTCGGTTTCTGAAAAAGATGTTTTTGATTCCCTTGCGCCCTGGCTCTCCGAGGAAGCCGCAATCGCCGCCTGCGTCAAGGCGGAGACAGCCCTGGTTATCGCCCACCTGGAAATCCGGGGAGGGCTTACGCCGGAACTCCGGGAGACCCTGGAAAAGGCCGGCGCTTCCGTGGAAGCCGCGGAGGTCTACGCCGAGGAGGAAAAGACCCGGCACAATATCCGCGCCCTGGTGAATGTTCTCAAGACCAGGGTCCCCCGGGAGACGGCGCCCCTGGTACACCTGGGGGCCACCAGCGTGGACATCCTGGATACGAGTCTGTCCTGGCGCATACGGGGGGCGGTCCGGGAGGCGGTCCTGCCCCGGTTAAAAAAGCTGGAACTCCTCCTCTGCGCCTTTGCGGAAAAAGAGGCGGAGACCCCCCAGGCGGGCCGTACCCACGGCCAGCACGCGGTGCCTGTCACCCTGGGCTTTGCCCTGGCGGAATACGTGTCCCGCCTTGGAAAGTCCATCCTGGAAATCGAGCGCCTTTCCGGGCAGCTTAAAGGGAAGCTGGCCGGAGCCGTTGGGGCCTACAACGCTGTAAGCATGATAGTCCGGGACCCCGAAGATCTGGAGCGGCGTTACCTTGCGGAACTCGGACTTGAGCCTTCGGAACATTCCACCCAGCTTGTGGAGCCCGAATACCTCCTCAGGCTGCTCCTGGAGATCAACCTTGCCTTCGGCGTCATCGCTAATCTGGCCGACGACCTCAGGAACCTCCAGCGCACGGAAATCGGGGAACTCCGGGAGGGCTTTGCCGCGGACCAGGTGGGATCTTCCACCATGCCCCAAAAGCGGAATCCCTGGAACTCGGAACACGTCAAGAGCCTCTGGAAGGCCTTTATGCCCAGGGTTGTCACCTTCTACATGGACCAGATCAGCGAACACCAGCGGGACCTCACCAACTCGGCAAGCCAGCGGTTCATCGCCGACTATATTACCGGGTTTTGCCTCGCGGTGAGCCGCATGACCTCCGTCATGGAAGGGCTGGGCGTGGACCGGGAGCGGCTTCTCGCAAACCTCCGGGGCGCAGGGAGCGGCGGAACCTTGATTCCTGGCGTGATTCCTGGCGTGATTCCTGGCGTGATTCCTGGCGGAATCTTGGCGGAGCCGGCCTACATACTTCTTGCGGAGACCGGGGTCTCCGACGCCCACGAGGTAATACGCCGCGTCACCCTCAAAGCGGAAAAAGAAAGGCTGACCTTTGCGGAAGCCTTGTCCGGCGAAAAAGAGGTTTTTGACCGCATTGCCGGAAAGATGGCGGAACTGGGGATCGTGCCTTCCAAAGAAGAAGCCCTGTCCTTTTTCGCGCATCCCGAACAGTACCGCGGCCTCTCGGCGAAGAAGGCCAAAACCATCGCCGCAAAATACAAAAAGTTGATGAAGACTTAATCGATGAAGACTTAATCGAAAAAAGATTATGAAGAAGAATTGTATCGAAGAAAAATTAATAGGAGAAAATATGTTTACCGAAGCCTATTCTTATGACGACGTGCTGCTCCTGCCGGGGTATTCCGATATTCTGCCCAGAGACTGCGACGTTAGAACCAGACTATGCGCGGACGTGTGCCTTAACGTGCCGGTTGTTTCCGCAGCTATGGATACGGTGACCGAAGAAAAGCTGGCCATTGCCATAGCCCTGGAAGGGGGCTCCGGGGTGATACACCGGAACCTGAGTCCCGAAGAGCAGGCCGCCCAGGTGGCGAATGTAAAGCGTTACCTTAACTGGGTTATTGATTCCCCGGTGACCGTGGGAGAAGACGCCAGGGTACGGGACGTGAAGGTAATGATGAACCGGTTCCGCGTTTCGGGTATGCCGGTTTTGGATGCAGGCGGCTGTCTTGTGGGCATCATCACGAGCCGGGACCTCCGGTTTTGCAGGGACGACAGTCTTTCTGTTGTTGACGTGATGACAAGAGAGCCTGTGGTCGTAGAGGGGGAGCCTTCGGTTTCCGGCGCGAGGGAGAAATTCGACAAACACAGGATAGAAAAACTGCCGGTGGTGGATTCCCGGGGCCGCCTTACCGGGCTTATCACCGTCAAGGATATGGAAAAACACGACCGTTATCCCCGGGCCGCCACGGACAAGGCGGGCCGGCTCATCGTGGGAGCGGCGGTTTCCCCCCAGGATTACCCTGAGCGGCTTCCCCTCCTCAAGAACGCCAAGGTCGATTATGTGGTCCTGGACACCGCCCACGGGGATTCCCGGAATGTGATGGAAGCGGTGCGGGGTATCAAGGAGAAGTTCGATATTCCGGTCATAGGGGGGAACGCGGCTGCCCGGGAAGGGACCCGCAGACTTATTGAAGCCGGAGCCGATGCGGTGAAAGTCGGGGTAGGCCCCGGTTCCATCTGTACCACCCGGGTAGTCGCGGGTATAGGGGTGCCTCAGTTCACCGCGGTGTGGGAATGCGCCGAAGAAGCCGCCAAGTCCGGCGTCCCCCTTATCGCCGACGGGGGCATCAAATTTTCCGGGGACATCACCAAAGCCATAGGCGCCGGCGCTGATGTGGTGATGATAGGGAATCTCTTTGCGGGCCTCAAGGAAGCGCCGGGCCACGAGATTATTTTCGACGGCCGCATCTACAAAGAGTACCGGGGCATGGGGAGCCTGGGGGCCATCAACGACGGCGCCGGGGACCGCTACCAGATCGCCAAAGACGAGACCCCGGTCCCCGAAGGCATAGAAGGCCGGGTCCCGTATAAGGGCGAGATGCGGAACTACCTTCATCAGTTAGTCTCCGGCCTCAAAAAAGGCATGGGGTACTGCGGCTGCAAGAATATTGAAGAACTCAAAAAGTACCGAAAGTTTGTCAGGATTACTGCCGCGGGCCTCCGGGAAAGCCACGCCCATGACGTGACCATTACCCAGGAAGCGCCGAATTATTCGCCCTCCTGACCGGCATGGACCTTAAACAGGAACTTGACGCCTGGTATAAGCGGATCAACCGGCAGGAATTCATCCTCACCGATCCGGTGCAATTCCCCCGCCGGTACATGGACGCGGCGGACAGCCGGCGGCAGGAAATGTACCGGCAGGATGTTGAGGTTGCCGCTTTTCTTACCGCCGTCATTGCCTGGGGCAGACGGGAAAACATTATCCGTTCAGCGGAAGGGCTGTTCGCCCGTATGGGACCAAGCCCGTTCGCTTTTGTCATGGCCGGGAATTACCGGAAGCTGCAGGATCGCTGCATACACCGGACTTTTTTTGAAGCGGATCTGGCGTATTTCTGCCGGGGATTCAGACGGTGTTACAAGAAGTACGGCAGCCTGGAGTCTCTCTTTTCATCCGCCCTGGAATCCCCCGGTAGCGGCATCTGGGACGGCATAGCCCTGTTCCGGGAAACTATGGCGGCAGGAAACAACGGCCTTTATACCAAACATATCGCCAATCCCGCCGCACATTCCGCCTGCAAACGGATAAACCTGGCCCTCCGCTGGCTCGTCCGGAGGGAAGGGCCGGTGGACCTGGGCCTCTGGAAAAGCGTGTCTCCCGCCGCGCTTGTCATTCCCCTGGATCTTCATGTGGGACGCACCGCCCGGCGGCTCGGCCTCCTGGAACGGAAGTCCAATGACCGGAAAGCGGTGGAGGAACTCACCGCAAAACTGCGGGACTTCTGCCCGGAAGACCCTGCGAAGTACGATTTGGCTTTGTTCGGCATGGGGGTGGGGACAGCGGAGTTTACCCCACCATTGTGATATGGTCCCTTCCCACAAACGGCTCTGAAAGGATTCGCGCAATCTCGTTTAAGGCAAAATAGCAAACACAGGAAAACGAAGGTTCGGCATTCGCAGGCAGAGGGGGTCTGTGTTTTCAGGTTTATCCCTCATAGGGCTCTGCGAAGTTCTTCCCATATTTTGTCATCCCGTTATCCCGGTG
>JAISOQ010000138.1 GCA_031275515.1 Treponema sp.
TCCTAGGCAAGCGCCGATCTAAAATACTCCGCGCTGAGGCGGATGCCCTCCTCAAGGGGGGTCTGGCAGACGGGGCCCACCAGCTTCGCGAGCTCCCCGGTATCCCGGTGCCGGGGGAAGGGCAGGGGGGTGTTTTTAAAGGTGATCTTCCCCTTGGCCCCCGGCGCGGCTTTTTCTATGGCGGCAACGATCTGTTCCATGCTGACCGTGCCGCCCCCCAGGTTGTAGACCACGGCGCCGGTATAGTCCTTCTCCGCCGCGGCGATAAAGGCCTTGGCGGTATCGTCGGCAAACTGAAACTCCGCGGTCCCGCCGTAGGAAATTTCGTAGGCCTCCCCCCGGACCGCCGCCTTGATGGCCGATGTGGGGGTGGAGGTCATCCCCTGATCCCGCAGGGGGCCGTAGACCACAAAGGGCCGTATGGCAATGCTGGAGATCCCCGCCTCCTCGTAATACACCTTCGCCGCCCACTCGTTGTCCTGTTTGTAGACCCCGTAAAAAGACCGGGGGATGAGGGGTGAATCGTGGCCGAATTCCCCCCCGGGATAATCGGCGCTATTCCCGTAGACCGCGGTGCTGCTGGAGTAAACCACCTTTTTGATCCCCGCCACCCGGGCCGCCTCAAAAACATTGATGGTCCCCTCCACATTTACCCGGGCCCCCATGGCGGGGTTCGCCTTGCAGAAGGGCATCTGCAGCGCCGCGAGGTGGATGATCCTTTCCGCCTTGCAGAGGGACACCGCCGCCCGCAGCAGATCCGGGTTGGTAATATCCCCGGGGATGGGGATGATCTTCGCCATATCCTGCTGCTTCATGATAAGCTTGAGTTTTTCAAGTTTTTCCGGGTGGGGCGCCAGGACATGAACCCGGTGGCCCGATTCCACCAGGTTTTTTACTACCCAGCCGCCTATGCAGCCGCTGGCGCCGGTAACAAAATATACGCTCATTGTTCGACCTCCTTTTCATAAAAAAACGCCCGCTCCACATTGCGTATATGACGCTCCATTACCGCCGCGCTTTCCTGCGGGTCGTGGTTTTTCAGCGCCATGAGGATCGCCTTATGATCCTTGATGGTGTTTTTACGGATATTGGGCATCGCGTTGGTTTTTTGACGAATCAACAACGCGAGTTTGTTGATGGACTGCATAAACACCGGGATAACCCGGTTGCCCGCGGCCTTGAGTATCATTTCGTGCAGCTCCAGGTCCCGCTCGGCAAATGCCTGTTCGTTATCAATATCCGCCGCGGCCTGCTGTATGTTCTCTTCAATAAGGGCAAGCTCCTGCTCATTTATCTTTTCCGCCGCGATGGAGGCGATACTTGCCTCAATAACCCTTCGGGCTTCGTACAGATCATGGTAGAGGCTTGAATCGAGATGGAACACAATGTCCAGATGCTCTACCACGTCTTCGGGCTCAAGGCTCTTGATGTAGGCCCCCGCGCCCTGGCGTATGTCAATGATGTTCATCACCTGCAGGGCCTTCAGGGCTTCCCGCAGGATGGGCCGGGAAACCCCGATCATTTCGCAGAGATGCCGTTCCGGGGGGAGCTTGTCCCCTATTTTCAGGCTCCGCGCTTTGACCAGGGTTATCAGATTCTCGACGATCCGCTCGGCGGTGCTGGATCGTTTGAGATTATTGAACGTGTATTGGCTGACCGCCTCACTCACTTGGACACCCACCCGCAGTCCACGAGGAGATCCGTCCCGGTGATAAACGAAGCCGCGTCGCTGGCCAGGAAGTAAATCGCCTCGGCGATTTCCTCCGGTTCCGCCCAGCGGTCAAAGGCCTGCTCGTGTTCCCGCAGTTTCTTCACCTCCTCAAAGGGCAGGCCGGTCCGGGTGGACTCAAGCTGAATGTCGCTGCGCAGCATCGGGGTGTCCACGGAGCCGGGGCTGACGGAGTTGACCCGGATGTTGTATTTCGCCAGCTCCCAGGCCACGGCCCGGGTAAAGGCGATGATGGCGCCCTTGGTCGAGCCGTAGATCGCGTGCTCGGTCTGCCCCACATGGCCGGAAACCGAACCCATGTTCACGATGGCGCCCCGTTTCTGCCGCTTCATAACCGGCATCACGTATTTGGTGAAAAGGAAGTGCCCCCCGATGTTGATGTGGGTTACCTTGACAAAATCCTCCCAGGTGGTGTCCTCCAGGGGTTTCACTATCACAATGCCGGCGTTGCAGTTCAGCACGTCAATCCGGCCCCACTTCGCTTCCACCTGGGCGACCATGGTTTTCACGTCCTCTTCGGATCCGACATTGCCCTGAAAGTCGATGCATTCGGCCCCCAGCTTGCGGATCTCATCGCCCACCTCATGGATGCCTTTGCCCCGGGCGATGATCGCCACGTTATAGCCTTCTTTGGCGAATTTTATCGCCGCCGCCCGGCCTATGCCCACGGATGAACCGGTAACAATCGCAACTTTTTTGTCCGTCATAAACTTCTCCTCTTTTTCCTACTTTTTTAACCCGGTCAGTTCCCGGGCCTGCGCCGGGGTCGCCACTTCCCGCCCCAGGGAACGGGAGATATCCGCGATTTCCTTTACCAGTTCATGGGTGGCCGCGATCTTTCCGTTCTGCAGATAGGGCCAGTCCTCGGTGCCCACCCGCACGTTGTCGCCGTGGATGATGGCCGCCGCGAGGATGTCCATCTGCTCCTCGCACATGATGCTCACGGTGATCACGCAGTTTGCCGGCATGAGGCTCTTGCGGTAGAGGTACTCGTGTACCGTGGGGGGCGACCAGGTCCCGCCGGGCCAGCCCAGGAAGAAGGTGGTGATGTAGGGCGGGTCCAGAAGGCCCTTTTTGATGAGCTGGTTCAGGTTCCAGATGGAGCCGGGATGCCAGATCTCCCATTCGGGCTTGACCCCGTATTTGCGGCAGGCCGCGCAGTACTCCTCCAGTTCCGCCAGGGGGTGCAGCACGTCGCAGTTCACCTGGGTAAAGGCCTCGGCGTGGTGGTTGGCGATGATCGACACCATGTCGGACTTCTGTTCAAAAAGCTCGATCCGTTCCCGGAGGGGTATGCTGGACATGCCGCTCTGGACGATGATGTCGCATTTGGCCCGGACGCCGTTGATCACCTCGGACCACTGGCCCTCGGCGTGGGTATGCAGCACCGCGGCGCCGGCTTCCCGGCACTTGACCGTTTCCTCGATAATCTCCGGGGCCTTCTTCGGATATTCCACCCTGGGATTCAGCCAGCAGATGTTCGGCGTGGCGACGATAACCAGGGGGTTCTTTTTCCTTTCACTCATTCTGATACTCCTTCATGTTCCTGTTTTTTGTATGTTTCCACCGGCAATAACCAGGGATAGTTAAACCCGTATAATGTGTTTGGGCATGGTGGTCATCTTGCGGCAGCCTGTTTTGGTTACCACGTAGCAGTCCTCCACGCCGATCAGGGCGCCGTTATAGGGCTCCCAGGCCTCAATTTCAAAGACCATGTTTTCCTCAAAGGGCCGGTCAAGCTGGCCAAAGGCCCCGAAGATGTGCTGGTCCTCGCACTGGAGGCCGATGGAGTGGCCGATGGAGAAGGCAATCCCGTTGGGGACCGCCTTTTTGTACCAGGCCAGGGCCTCATCGCTCAGGGCCTTCATGTTCACCCCGGGCTTGATCCGTTCCTCAAAGTAGTGCTGAAAGTCGAGGAGCCCCTGGATCAGCTTGTCCGCCTCGGGGGGGGCCTCGCCCACCACCACTTCCTGGTTGATGTCCGCCACATAGCCCTGGTAGATGCCGCCGAAGTCCAGCCGGACGATCTCGCCCCGTTTTACCGCCCGGCCCGTGCCGGGGGCCTCGGGGTCCGAGTCGCCGATGGTCATGGTCAGGTGATCCCAGTCGTCGGCGCCGTGTTTCAGCAGGGCGTCCCTGCCGGTTTTGAGGAGTTCCAGGTCCGTCACCCCTTCCCGCACCGCGGCGATGGTATCCTTTAAAGCCGCCTCGGTGATGTCCGCGGCCTTCTGCAAATATTCGATCTCCAGGGGGGTCTTTACCAGCCGGAGGTCCAGAAAGGCCAGGTCCGCGGTAACCACGGTCATGCCCCCGTCTTCGGTCAGGGCGTCGACGAGGAATTTGGGGGCCGTGGACTCAAGGCCCACCCGCTTGCCTGCGAGGCCCCAGGCGCGGATCTTGGAACGGATCGCCCGGCCCACGTCGGCCTGGCTTTCGATCCCCACCACATCGTGAAACCAGCTGAACCGCTCCACGCTCTTAAAGACGTTCCAGTGGATCACCGTGCCTTCCCCCTCCCGGCGTATCAGGGCCAGGTTGGGGTACTGGTTGTTCAGCGCCAAAAGGATGGGATTGGCGGAACTGTGCAGTACGGGCATCCCCGAAAGGTAATACACATTCACCGGCGACGCGGCGACCAGTAAATCAAGGTCATATTGAGCCATAACCTCGGCGGCTTTTTTGCTGTTGTACCCTATGGGTTCCACCTTTTGTACCTCCGGCAGATTTTTATTTATCGGGATGGAGGGGGCAAGCCGTTCGAGGATCTCGACGGTCCGCTCCTCATCCGCCATTTTTTCAATTTCACCGGTCTTTACCGGCCGTCCCTCGATATGGGAAAGGTAACCCGCCAGTATGGCAGTGATGGCGTTCATGGACTGCTGGGGGGTAAATTCAGGATCCCGGTTTTCCAGAATACATTGGGCGAAATGCCGGTCCGTTTCCCGCACCGAGATGGTGTAGTATTCCGGAAAGGCGGCGTGTTCAATGTCGGGCTCCACCCACTTCTGCTGGTTTTCCCCCATCCGCTCGTCGTAGGAGCAGAAGCGCACCGGCTTTTCCCAGGCGTGGTTTTCAAAGATGCTCCCCTTGGTGCCGAAGACCTCCATGCTGTTGTAGGGGGTGGTCTGCTGGGTAAAACTCACCATCACGTCCGCCATGACGCCGTTTTCATAGCGGGCTATGGCCGCCGCGTTGTCCTCGGCCTTTTCCGGCAGATTGATGGCCTGCTTCGCCAGGCACGCGGTCACCTCCGCGGCCCTGGAACCGATCACATATTCGATGGTGACGAATTTATGGGCCGCCATGTCCATCAGGGCGCCGCCCCCGGCCTTGATGGGGTCCCCCTTCCAGAAGCCGCTCCGGGAAAGGCCGTCGATCTCGTCCACCCCCTCGTAGGCTCTGACCATCAGCACGTCCCCGATGAGGCCCTGCTTGACGATGTCGCGCATACACCCGTGGGCAGGGAGGAAGCGGTGGTTTTCGGCGATCATGAACTTGACCCCCGCGTTTTTGCAGGCGGCGATCATCTTCCGGCAGCCTTCCACCGTGGTGCCCATGGGTTTTTCGCAGAGCACGTGTTTCCCCGCCGCGGCGGCCCGGCAGACCATTTCCACATGGTACACGTGGGGCACCATCACCAGCACCGCGTCGATGTCGGAAGCCAGCATTTCGTCCAGGGTCTCATAGGGGACCATGATCCCGTCCCGGTAGCGGAGGGCCATTTTCTTGGCGTTTTCGTAGTTCCGGTCATACACGGCGGTATAGGCGATGATGTCCGAGCCCCGGTCGCCGTTACTGTGAAAGTGGAAGGCCTGGCCGGCGCCGATGATGCCGAACTTGACCACCCCGGCGGGCCGGCGAAGCCCGGCGGCGGCCTTTTTCAGGTCCTCCACGTCCCGTTTCAGGAACTGGTCGAGAAAAAGCTCAAAAATCCGCTGGAACACCTGGGCCTGGGGCTTGGGGCCGGTGTATTTGATATACCCCGCCATCTGGGCCACCAGGGAATAGATGTTCCCCTTGAGGATATCCACCACGGTTTTTTTACCGATATTGAAGATCACCGTGGGCTTTTTAGGGGCCCCCCGGTAACCGGCGCAGAGGCCGCCCTCAAAGGAGACGGCGTAAACCTCGTCATCCAGATTGAACTGAAAATTCAGGGCCAGATCCCGCATTTCATAGCGGATGCTGTCGGTATCGTTGCAAATTTGGGCAAAGAAGGCAAAACCGTCCCCCAGATCCGCGGCGCTTATATCGCCTTTCTCAAGTTTTTCCCGGTATTTCCGGCACAACTGTTCGTCCTTTGGCGTGGGGCCGCCGGAGAGCAATTCCATAGTTCCTCCTCAATCACAAACGGCTCTTTCGACATCCGCTGAAATTGGCAAACTTATCTTACCAATTGAGAATATACCTCCTTCCACAACTTGTCAAGAGAAATTCTAAAAAATTTAACGGCTTTCCGCTTCTCCCCAAAGGTCTTCAAGCCGCAGACCGGTAACGGTTTCCAGATCCGCCCGTTCCCCGGCGCCGAAGGCGGACAGGGCCGCCGCCTTCCCATCCCGTTTGAAGCGTTCTATGGCGCGTTTCACCGTTCCAAAACGCCGGTTGTCCAGCTTGTACCGGAGGGTGAAGAAGATGGCCAGGGCCTGTAACGCGATGGGGACAAAGACGATCATGACCTTGATAGCCCATACTATCGAAGAACCCGTATAATGGCTGAAATCAACGGTCCCCAGCGTCTTGAGGAGGTTGTATTCCTCCTGGTTGAACCCAGCCCGTTCAAGGCCGAAACCTATTATCAGGATCGCCAGGCCGCTGGAAAGTTTATACACAAAAGTGGTAAAGCCGCTGTACAGGCCCTCGTGGCGCTTGCCGGTGATAAGTTCGTCCAAATCGTAATTATCCGACAGCATACTCCAGGTACAGACATTGCCCGCCGCAGGACCCGCCGCGGTCAGGGCGGATATGAGGCAGATAAACCAGACCGGGGTCGAAGGCGAATAGGTCAGGAAAATGAGACAGGTTGCGGCGAACACCGGCAGGGCGATAAAAAGGGGGAACCGCTTCCCTTTAATCTCGGCGATCTTGCCCATCACCGCCATATAGATGATCTGACAGACCAGCAGGATACCCATGAGAAGGCTGTACACCTGATACTTCATCAGCACAATATCAACGAAGAACACAAACAGGGCCAGCACCAGATCGATGGTAACCTGAACAAAGATAAAAATGCCTAAAAAATTCCGGTAACTCTTGTTTTTAAACATATTGGCCCAATCCCGCAGCCCCGTATGGGTTTTGGTGCTTCTGATGAACTGAGGATTTTCCCAGGTGCCCAGAAAGGTGACAATCCAGGCAATGCAGAAGAAGACCCCAAAGACGAGGCCCATCACCGCGTAGCCCGGTTTTTGCAGGGGGCCGTTCACAGGATTGCCGAAGACATTGATCAGCAGGGCGGGGACCACCGCGCATACCAGGCAGGCGGTAGCGGAAAAGAGCATCCGTACCGAAGTATACCCGGTACGCTCCGTATAATCATCGGTCATATCCGAAAGAATGGCGTTATAAGGCACCATGACCATGGTGAAGGCCGTATCGAAAAGGATGTACGTCAAAAGGTGATACGCCATCAGCAGGGTGTTGTTACTGATACCGAAGGAATTCCAGAGGAGGACACAGGACAGCAGGACCACCGGCGCGCCGATCAGAAAAAAAAGCCGCCGCCGGCCAAAACGGGAATGGGTGCGGTCCGAAATAAAACCCATGACCGGATCGGTTATCCCGTCGTAAATTTTGCAGATGAAAACGATTGTGGAAGCCTGGACCACGCTGAGCCCCTCCACAATCACCAAAAAATTCATGATCAACAGGTTGACGATTAAAAAACCGCCCCCGCCGAAAATATCGCCGCAGCCATAACCAAGCCGGCTCAGAAGTTTCTTTCGTTCCATCATTCACCTCACAAGTTTTAAAACCGGATCACACAACGGAATTTATCCGCCTAACAGGACAACTTATTTTACCAATTTAATAACTATACCACGCTCTTTTTTTTCCCGTCAATAAAAGATCCTAATTTTTATTGACAGATACCTTTTTCCTGGACTATACTGTCAGGAGGTAAACTTATCTTACCAATATATTTAGGGAGAAGTTTTATTCATGAAGCAGCTCAAATTCGGTATTGTCGGCGCCGGTTCGGCTTTTCGCTTCCACTATTTAGGTTCAAAAAGTTCTGAAACCATGCGGTTTACTGCCGTGTATGATACAAATTTCGACCGGGCCGGAAGGGTGGCCTCGAAATTCTCCGGCGGAAATCCTATGGAGCCTTTTGAGACGCTGGAGCAGATGTTAAACAGCGGCATCGACGCGGTTTTGGTGATGGTACCCCACCTGTACCACGAAGAAATTGTCGTCAAATGCGCCGAAAAGGGCAAGCATGTTCTCTGCGAAAAACCCATGGGGATGACCGTGGAAGCCTGCCGGAATATGATCGCAGCCTGTAAACGGAACAAGGTGGCTTTCATGATCGCCGAAAACCACCGGTTCCTGCCGGCCCATGTGTACATCCACGACATGGTACAGTCCGGCATGATCGGCGAGGTGTCCCTGGTACGGGCCTACGAGGGGGTGGACGAACTGGCCGGCCTCATGCGACCCGGATTCTGGAAGGGGGATCCCCTGGTGGCCGGAGGCGGGTCCTTCATGGACATGGGGGTACATAAATTTGCGGCTATCGAATATATTCTGAACGCCCGGTGCGTCAGCATCAGCGCCATGATGTCCAAACAGATGACCAGCCTTCCCGAAAAAGCGGAGGACAACGCCATAGCCATGGCAAGGTTCAGCAACGGCGCCATAGCCGACATCACCACCAGTTTTACCCAGCTCACCACGCCGAATAACACCATGGAAATCTACGGTTCCAAGGGAACCATCCTGGAAAACCACGATTCGGAAAAGCCGGTGAAGATATTCTCCTTTGACGAGCGGATGGGCGCCAATGTGGGCCGATGGTTTGAGCCGGAACTGGAACATTCGCCCTATCCCGGCTATTACCTCATCTCCGCCCACCACACCGACGAGCACTTTGCCCGCTGTGTGCTGGAAAACCGGGAGATTGAGTTTACCCCGGAACAGTCCATGAGTCCCATCGCGGATGTACTGGCCGGGTACTTGTCCTTTCTGGAAAAAAGACCCGTAGAAATACGGGAAATTGAAAAAATGGCCGATGAAAACCGGACCATCGAAATATTACAGAAGCTGGCCGCTTCTATACCTGTACGGGGAGTAAAATAATGGAACCATTAGGATATAACAAAGAACGCGCAGCAAAAATTCTGGAAAAGTACGATCTGGATATGCTGATCGCGTCTTCGCCGATCAATGTAAGCTATACTACCGGGCTGCCCCTTTATCACGGGTCGGAAAATCCCATCCTGCTGTCCCTGAACAATATGTACCCCCATTTTACCCTGATTCGGAGGGGGCACGAAGGGGACGCCGCCATGATCCACTGGGTCCTGTACCGGAGCGTGGAACGGTTCAGCTGGGTTAAGGACGCCGTCGGCATCAAGAGCCAGGACGAATCGGCGGCGGCCGTCGCAAAAAAATTAAAGGAATGGGACTTTGCGGGCAAACGGGTAGGGGTGGAAACTACGGCCCCGAAATTCCTGCTGGACATTTTGTACGATCCGGCCCTGAAACTCCAGGTAATCAACGCCGACCGGGCCTTTCTTGACATGAAGGTGATCAAGTCCGACGCGGAAATCGAGCTGCTGGAAAAGGCCACCCTGATCACCGAAGAAGTCATCGACAAAACCATCAAGGCCCTTCATGAGGGAATGACGGATTTCGAAATCATCCGTACCGCAAAGAAGGCTTTCCTCGAATGCGGCGCCGACAGTTGGGATCACATTACCATGAACATAGGCGATTCTGACCCCGAAGCCCCCGGTACCGGCAGGGCGATCAAGCGGGGAGAAATCATCCGCCTGGACTTCGGTGCGGTCTACAAGGGCTATGTGGCGGACATCAACAAGCATGTGATCTTCGGCGAAGCGCCGGAGCGGGCAACACAGATGGTGGACAGCCTGCTGGATCTACAGCGCTATATCGAGGCCCGGGTAAAGCCCGGAGTGAACATGCGGCGCCTCTCCGACGATGCCCTGGCATACTACAAGGAGTCGGTTACCGACGATTTCTTTTTCGCCCTGGCCCAAAGCAAGGAGAGCAGCCTGGCCAAACTCTCCCTGGAAGCGGTAAATCTGTACAACCACGTGATTACCGAAAACCTCGCCTTTGCGGTGGCCCACAGTATCGGTATGCAGTGTGAAGAACAGCATCTTTTTGGGGTATTTGAATCCCTGGACGAGGCCTTTGAAAAGAACATGGTCTTTGAAATAGAGTCCTGGGCCATCTTCGAGGGGGCCCTGGTAGGGGTGGAAGACTGTTATGTGGTAACCGATACGGGCTGCCGCAAGATGTCAAATATGGACAAACACATCCTGTCCCTGTGAAATTTTCGGTTTACCCATGATCGTACCAAATCTTCCGCGCAAGGGATAGAGCGGAAATCCTTTTTTGCCTGCCGTGGGCAGGCAAAAAAGATTGGAGCGGATAGCCCGGTCCGGCGCTTGCGCCGGATGCGCCCGAATTTAAAAACAAAACCTTCCGGTTAATCGCATAGTGGCCCGCAATAGGCGGACAAAATTTTTCAGCCTGTTGACGGCGGCGGGTTTCCCCGGCCTGAATTAAAGCGCCAAATTTTTTTGAAGTGCGAAAAAATCATCGTAATTTCAAAACGTTTCTTGTTCTCAAATGCTTTAACAAAGGGGGCTAAAGCCCCTTCATTCCGCGGATTGCGACAACGAAGTTGCCGACGCTATCGGCCCTTCGACATCGCTCTTTATTGCGGCGTTTACCGGGGCCCACGCTGTGTTGCGTTCATTCGGTAAACACGCTCACCAGTTCGCGCACGCCCCTGGGTGTCCCGCAGGCGACCGAATAGTTACAATTTTCCTTGCATTAATCCAAAAATACAATACAATTAAACAATCTCGTGGTGAATTTTTCACCGGATAAACAGCCGATAGTTAAATTTTAACTTGTATAACACAGGGATGAAACCGGTATGATACGGACCTGGAAGGAAAACTGGGAGGAGAGCAGGCTGCGGTACCTGGACTGGTGGCAGCGGAAGGGTCTTATCAT
>JAISOQ010000059.1 GCA_031275515.1 Treponema sp.
AGGGCTTGTATAACAAGAGGAACCCCGCGGCGGCCAGGATGATCCCAAGGAAAACAAAGTCCACGGGCCTCATGGCTATATCGCTGTAGCAGGTACGTTTCTTGACCGGCGCACTAAAACCCCGGCTTTCCAGGGCCTTGGAAAGGTTGTCGCTGGTCTTAATCCCGGATATTAATACCGCTGCCAGGATGGGCATATATGCCTTTAGTCTCTTTATAAACGGACCCCTGTCAAGGTCCAATCCCCGCGATTTTTGCGCCTCCGTTACCATAGTGATAATGCCGAAAAAAGTGGGGAGATACCGCAGGGCAATGGCAAGCATCAAGCCGATGCGGTAGGGGATCCCCAGTTTTACCAGGGCCCGGACTATCTTTGCCTGATCTGTGGAAAAAAGCAGCGCGAAACAGGCAAAACCCATGATGCAGATGCGCAGGGACATGGCCGCGCCCTCAATAAGGGCGTCAAGGGTAATCCGCAGGATCCCAAAACTGAAGAGGACCCGTCCCTCCCGGCTGAAAAGGGGCCAGAGGATCATGATCATGATGGTTACCGGCAAAAGCAGGGACCACACCCATTGAAATTTTGACCGGGGAATCCGGGCGCTTATCAGCAGCAGATGAATCCCCCCAAGCATCGCCAGGGCGGGAAAAAGGGTATTTATTTTGAAGGCTGCCGCCGTCAGGGCAGCCGTGAGGACCAGTTTTACCCGGGGATCCAGCCGGTGCAGCCAGGAATCACGGCGAATATAAAAATCGCTGGAAAAGGCCATTAACCCGCCTCCCGGCGGTATTTCTCCAGGAATTCCCCGGCGCTAAAAACATGCTCCTTTAGGCCGCGGCCTATTAATTTATCCGACAGCTGTACGATCTCAGGGGGCCGGAGCCGGTTTTTTTCCAGCATATCAAAATCCGCCAGCACCTCCCGGGTAGGTCCGTCCGCAGCGATACCGCCTTCCCGCAGAACGATACACCGGCGGGTAAATTCCGCAATAACCCGCATATCATGGGTAATCAAAATGATGGTATGCCCAAACCGGTTCAGATTGGCGAGGGCCTCCATCAGTTCCATAGCGCTTTTCCAGTCAAGCCCGGTGACGGGTTCATCCAGGATCATCACCCGGGGACGCATGGCATAGACAGCCGCCAGGCTGACCTTGCGGCGCAGGCCGAATCCCAGGATGGCCGGGGGAAAATCGGCGTATTTCTCAATTTTAAACCGTTCCATGGCGTCCTGAACTAGTTCTCTGGTTGTCTCCGGGGATTTCCCCATGTTGACGGGGCCAAAGGCAAGCTCCTCCCGCACGGTGGAACAGAATATCTGATGATCCGGGTTCTGGAACACAAACCCGACGGTCCGGGCGATAACCGGGATAGAATGGGTTTTGGTATCCCTGCCATTCACCCGGACTACCCCCGAAGTGGGTTTAAGGAGGCCGTTAAAATTTTTTGCCAGGGTTGTTTTTCCCGAACCGTTTTGTCCGATAAGGCCGATAAACTCTCCTTCCCCTATGGCGGCGCTGACCCCCTTCAGGATCGCCGGTCCGTCATCGTATCCGAAAAATACATCCCGGGCCTCAATTATTGGCATCCCTGTTACTATCGGCATATCATGCCTTCCCTGCGAAATAGTTCTCCCCCTCCTCCAGGGTGATAAAGTTACAATCCCCGTATCCCCTTTCCCGCAGCCCCGAAGACAGCTCCGCCATCTGGGGGATTGAAACGCCGGCGGCCCGGAGCTGTTCTGTCTTATTGAAGATCTCTCCGGGAGGACCTTCCATGACGATACGGCCCTGATCCATGATAAGCACCCGGTCCGAAAATTCCGCTATCCGCTCGCTTTCATGTTCAACCATGATAATAGTCATGGCTTTTTCGTTCCGCAGCCGGTTCACTACCCGGAAGACCTCGCTTTTCCCTATGGGGTCCAGCTCTGAAGCAGGCTCGTCCAGGACCAGGATCTCCGGCTCCATAGCCAGAATTGAAGCAATGGCCACCCGTTGTTTCTGCCCCCCGGAAAGATGAAAAGGGGAACGCTCCGCAAAGGCGGTCATATCCACCATTTGCAGCGCCGCGCAGACCCGCTCTCTCATTTCTTCCCGGGGAACTCCCAGATTTTCGAGCCCGAAGGCAACCTCGTCCGCTGCGGTCATGCTGAAAAGCTGGCTTTCGGGGTCCTGAAACACGATGCCGACTTTTTTTGCCAGCTCCGCAATGGCGGTTTTTTTCGTATTCATACCGCAGATTATCACATCCCCGCCGAATTTACCCCCCGTGGAGTGGGGGATAATGCCGTTCAGGGTAAGGCAGAGAGTCGTTTTCCCGGCTCCCGCAGGTCCCATAATCGAGACAAACTCCCCCTTCTTAATCTGCAAGTTCAGCCCCCGGAGGATGTTTTCCCTCTCCATCCCCGGTGTATAAACGGGATAGGCGTATTTCAGGCCGCAAATATCGACGAGGCGCTCCCCGCTCACGCCCCGGGATCCTGTTCTTCCCAGGCGCGGGCCCGGCCTATGTCGTTGATGGGCGGATAGGCTTTCCGCACCGCAGCCACCAGGGGGAGCCCGATAAGGCCCCCTGCTATGGCCTGGCCGGTATTGCCCAGGCTTTCGGTAACCGCGGGGCCTATGCCGTAACCAAACACAAAGGCCGCGGCAAGGAAGTATCCCCCCACCATGATGACCGCCCCCGCCAGGAAGCCCAGGATCATCCGGGGAAGGGCCGCCCGGTATCCGATAAGACCCGCCGCCAGGCCCTGTAATCCGTGGATAATCAGGGAGGCGATCATCCATTGGGGATAGCCCCCGATGGCGTCCGCCAGACCCGTACCAACGCCGCCGGCGACAAAGCCGGCCACAGGGCCCAGGGCAAGACCGGCAAAGATCACCCCCACATCCGCCAGGGAAATGTAGCCCCTGGTAGGGGCAAAGGGAATCCGAATCGCCAGGGTCAAGGCGGCGGTTACCGCAATGAGGATCGCCATGAGGGAGATCGTTTTTGCGTCGAATACGATTTTTTTCATTTTGTTTATCATTCCTCCTGGATAATTGAGGCTGTTTCAAAACGAACCGGGTTTGAAACCGGCTCGATTCCTATTATATTGATAGGCATTATAGTATATTAAAAATATCGGTTTAGTCAAGATTAGTTTTGCGGTTTTTAACGATTTATCATAACGTGAGTCCGGCAAAAGGAAAAAGTCCGCCGGACTTTAAGATTCTATCGCAACCACGTTAAGGTACATCTTCAGTTTCCGCAGCACTTCTTCTATCTCAATAGGTTTTCCCAAATGATCGTTCATGCCCGCATCCAGGCACCTTTCTATATCTTCCTTAAAAACATTGGCGGTCATCGCGATTATCGGGATCGCCTTGGGAGATTCCGGCAGCAGGCTCCGCTCCTGTTCCCACTCCCGAATACGGCGGGTAGCTTCAAGCCCGTCCATTTCGGGCATTTGGATGTCCATGAGAATGGCGCCGTATTTTCCGGGATTTTCCTGGAACATGCTGACGGCCTCGGCGCCGTTTGCGGCGCAGTCTATGACAACGCCGGTTTCTTCCAGCAGGGCGATAAGGATTTCCTGATTAAGCTCTACATCTTCCGCAAGGAGTATGGTTATCCCCTCGAAAATACCGTAGTTGTCTTCCGGCTTTTGCTCCTCAGGGCCGGCAGACCAGTTTTCCATTGTTTGGGCGCCGCCGGCGGTATCATCATCAGCCGGGGGATTCAGGGAGATCTTTTCCTGAACCGGGAGTTCGAACATAAAGCGGGAACCCTTTCCCAGCTCCGACTCCGCCCATATCCTGCCGCCCATAAGTTCCGCAAGGCTCCTGGATATGGCCAGCCCCAGGCCCGTACCGCCGTACTTGCGGGATATGCTGCCATCCACCTGTTCAAAGAGGGAGAATATCCGGTCCAGATGTCCCGGCGCAATGCCTATGCCCGTGTCGGCGACGGTAAAGCGCAAAATGCTGATGTTTCCGTCACTGGAAACCTTATCCGCCGAAAGGGAGATGTTTCCGCCTTCGTGGGTGAACTTACTGGCGTTGGACAAAAAATTGGTCAGAACCTGAACCAAACGCTGGTTGTCGGCGATGATGTACCGGGGAGCCGCAGGATCGATATGGACATCGAAATGCTGTTTCTTTTCTTCAAACTTGAAGGTCATCACATCGGCGATCCGCAGGATCATCCGGTTAAAATCGAATTCCGAATAGGAGAGATCGAATTTTCCCGCCCCTATCCTGGCCATGTCCAGGATGTCGTTGATGACTCCCAGAAGATGGACAGAAGCTTCGTTGATCTTGAAAAGGCAGTGATCCTTTTTTACCGGGTCGGAGGAATTTTGGGCTAAGATATTCATGCCTATAATGGCGTTCATGGGGGTCCGCATTTCATGGCTCATGCGGGCAAGGAAGTTGGTCTTGGCAAGGCTGGACTGCTCCGCCTGTTCTTTGGCGGCGATGAGGGCCTTTTCGATCTCGTTCCGTTCCAAAGCCCCGGAGATGACGCTGGCGATAAGCCCCACCAGTTGTATGTCGCTGGGCTGCCAGTCGCGCTTTTTCCGGTATTCGTCCACGCTCAGGATGCCCCAAAAGGAACCGCCCGTAACAACCGAAACGGAAATAAAGGATTTGATCCCCAGGGGATTCAGCGTTTCGGCGTAGATCGGTTCCGCCGCAACATCGTTACAGGCCAGATAGGAAAATTTATGGGCGAAGGCGTCGTATACAGGGTCTCCCGGAATGAAGGGGTAGGCTACGCCCTTTCGGGATGTTGACACATGATCCCGGTTAAACCACTCGTAGACGAATATGTTGGAGTTGTCATCGGGATTTTTTTTTGAGAGGAGGACCCGGCTGACGTTCATGAAAACACCCGTCATCTCCAGGGCGTAGTTGATGAGCGTCTCTATATTATCCGTGGAAACAATGAAGTTCTGCGAAATGGCGGACATCAATTCCTGCTGTTCCAGCCTGCGCTTGAGTTCTTCCTGGGCGGCCTTGATATCCGAGATGTCCAATCCATACTGTAAATGGGCGTACTGGTTGTCTATCCACTTAATCATGCTGTCGGTGTTCTTAAAGTACTTATTGCACAAATCTGTCCGTTCCCAGGTTACCGGTTTCTCAGGCTCCTGGAGCAGCCTGTGGAGGGGGCAGAAGGAACAGCGGCCTGTTGATCCCGGATACAGTATCTGCCAGCAGAACTTGCCTATCACCCGGTCGTCCACGCCAAGATTCCGCTTCATCGAATCGTTCATAAAGAGAATCTCGCAGGTTTGGGGATCGGAAACAAAAAGAAAAGCCTCCATATCGTTGAAGATGCTTCTAAAAACATGGGTGGACATAAAAGACTGATTCTGTTTGTCCAGCATATCGTTGACGGAAGCCCAAAGGGTCTTCAACTCCCTGCCGGCATAGCCGCCTGAGATCAGCCGGTTAGCGACGGTAATATGGTATATGTCCTGGCTGATCTGCCCCAGGGGATCGAGGATCTTTCTAATGAAAAGGACGTACAACAGGGACAAAAAGAAGATGTAGAAGCTGACCAAAATCAGGATAAGCCGGTTTACCGCCAGTATGCCGGCGCTTCCCTGCGTACTCCGAAAGAGATAGGGAAGAACACCCCGAAACAGGATAATACAAAAAGCAATAAAAAAAACCAGGCTTCCGCTTAAAATCAGTATAGCCCTGGTTTTTAAAGAATAATTTCCCCCCTGCAATTGTTCCTCTCCATAGTTGATTTTGGTATACTATCTCTGATTTATCATTATCCCTATATGTTGAAAAATTACCACTGTTTTATGATATACTTTACTGTATGAACGTCAAGGCGGCGGCCCTGAGGGAAATTCCATATACCTTAGGTTTTTTTATAAGAACGTTGAAAGGCGTGGGGAGTTTTATGATCCGCGGCCACGCCTCTTTTAAGATACTGATCATGCAGATCCTCTTTACCTTTGTGGAAGCCCTGGGGATTACCTGCCTCCTGGCCCTGGGAATTGGAGTCGCCGTAAACGCCGTCGGTATGCCTTTTCTGGCGATCCTTTCCCAGGAGCGGTACATTTATCCCCTGCTCATAGCCATCATCACGAGAGAACTTGGGCCCCTCCTTGCGGCCTTTATCATCATCGCCCGGTCCGCTACCGCCATTGCCACGGAACTCGCCGGGATGGTCGTTTCTCACGAGGTGGAAGCCTACATTTCCATAGGCATTGACCCCATAGAACATTTGGCGGTTCCCCGGTTCCTGGGGGTGGCCATTTCCCTTTTTCTCCTCAACATATACTTTTCCATATTCGGCCTGGGGGCCTCTTTTTTAGTGGCCCAGATCTTCAACCCCCTGCCGCCGGGGGTTTATTTTGGGAACTTGTTACAGAGTTTGAGTGTTTCGGATATAATTATATCAATAGTAAAAAGCATTTCCTTTGGGATGATCATCGCGATTGTCGCCATTATTAACGGATTCTCCGTAGAAAGGGCCAGTACGGAGATTCCCGTGGCGGGCCTTAAAGCGGTGGGTTCTTCTTTTGCCTGGTGCGTTTTATTGGATATTCTGCTTTCCGCCCTTTACTACACCTCCGTAAGCTAAAACAGGAAATCCAGGAATGGCGGAGCCGGTAATCGAGATGAAAGACGTTTCTTTTTCTGCCCAGAACGAAAGGATAGTCCGGGAGGTTTCCCTCCGCATTGCCGAAGGGACGGCCGCCGCCCTGGCAGGCCCGTCCGGGGGTGGAAAGAGTACGGTCCTCAAACTGGCCGCAGGACTCCTGGTTCCATCCGGCGGCGGCGTGTTCTACCGGGGGAAAAACATCGCCTCCATGAACCGGGTCCAGAACCTAGCCTTTCGCCGGGAAGCGGCGGTGGTCTTTCAAGATTCGGCGCTCTGGGCAAATCAGAACCTGAATCAGATCCTGGAGCTTCCCTTGAAGATTCATTTTCCCGAAATGGAAAGCCGGAAACGGCAGGAGCGGATACAGGAGGCAGCAGGGATAGTGGGATACCGCCGGGACCTGGCGGTTCGTCCGGCCATGCTTTCTATGGGGGAGCAGAAGCTCATCGCCTTTGCCCGGGCGCTGCTCTGCCATCCATCCCTGCTTTTCCTGGACGAGTGGACCGAATCTCTCGACGACTCCGCCGCCCAGCGGCTCATTGGGATAGTCAGGCGTTTCAAGGCGGAGGGGAAAACCATTATTTTCATCAGCCACGACTTCTCTCTGATACAGAGCCTGGCGGATTGTGTTATCATGATCGATGAAGGACGAATCGTCCGGCGGATTGAAGGGGAACAGATATTCAAAGATCGGGATTTGGCAAAGCTAGTAGAAGAGGATTAGGTCTATGCGGTTCAGAATACGCTTTGCCGATCAAATAGTCGGGATCCTCACTGTTTTCGCTCTGGCTGCCCTGACAGCGGTTATTTTCCTTCTCGGCAGTCATCAACGGTGGTTTGCCCAGGATTTCCGGTATCTGACCTACTTTGACAGCGCCGTGGGACTTAGCAATAATATGCCGGTTCTGTATAAGGGATTTACCATAGGAAACGTTAAGGCCATACGGCTGACCGAAGAGGATCGGGTGGAGGCGGAGATCAGCATCTTCGACATCTATGTAGACCGGGTTCGGGAGGGATCCCTGGTGGAACTTATGGTAAGCCCTATAGGTCTGGGGAACCAGTTCCTTTTTTACGCGGGTCTTGGCGAAGGCCCCCTTAAAGAAGGGACGGTGATTCCCAATTCCAGGTCGCCGGAAGCCCGGAACCTGATCAGCCGGGGGCTTGCCACGGCGCCCCATCAGGATGACACTATCGTTCTTCTGGTCAGCCGGGCCAACTTGACCCTGGAAAATATCAACAAAGTGCTGGCCCAGGTAGAAGCCGCCTTTGAGGGAACCAGCGAGACCGCCCTGGGCCGGGCGGTGGGCGGAGCCGAACGCGCCATAAACGCCGCCGGGGAAACCCTGGGGACCGTGGAGGATGTGGTGGCCAGCGCGCCGGATATAGCAGGCAGCTTCCTGGGTTCCGTTGAGGGCTTATTGGCGGATATTCGGCCTATAATCGAAAATCTGAAAACCCTCTCCGAAATGTTGTCCGCCCCGGAAGGCGCCGTCGCCTCGGTGCTGGACGGCGAAGGGGAAGTGTACGCCAATCTGGAAGCCTCCCTCAAAGCCGTGGCCGGGACCCTGCGTAACCTGGAACAGACAACCGAATTTATCCCCGCCCAGCTCCCCCAGATCGCCTCACTGATCCTGGAACTCCAGCAGGCGCTGCGAACCGCCCAGGATGTGCTGGCTGCCTTAACCAACAACCCCCTTCTTAAACGCGGCATCCCGCCTCACGGCCAGACCAAAACGGACGGCTCCAGTTTCCGGGACATACGGTTTTAAGCGGGAAATTTAATGGAGGAAGAAGACGTGCGGTCTAAGCGATTTACCGGTAATACAGGGAGGGGCTTTCTTTTTCCTGCCCTCATAGTCTGTTTTTTTTCGGCCTGTTCTTCCACGCCGAAGCAGCCGGCGGCAGTGTGGCTGGTGCGGGATACGGCGGCGGCTCAACTGGAACGGGCCAACCGGGAGGCGGATAGGGGGAATTACAGCCTGGCCCTTTCCCTGGCAGCCGAAGCCCGGCGTTTGGCGGTCTCCGTGGATGATCCTCCGCTGCGTATCAGAACGGGATTGTCCATAGGGAACAGCCTGTTCTTTCTGGGCCGCCGGGACGAGGCGGACGCGGCATGGCAGGCAGCCCTGGAGGATGCGGAAACCGAGGGGGACGCGGAACTGGCGGCAGTCAGCCGTATTTACCGTGCCCGGGGAGAATTGCTCTCCAGGATTCTCCCGGCGGAGGATCCTGGCGGTAATGCCGGCGGCGCCGTTTCTGCTATCCCGGAGATCCGCCTGCGGGTTCAGGCGGAGATGGGAACGATCAGGACGGATCCGCTTTCCGTCGCCCTGGGCTGGATAGTCATAGGCCTGGCGGAAAAGGAACTGGGCCGTTATCAGGAAGCGGAAGATGCCCTGCGAAAGGCCCTGGCCATTCACGACAAGGAGCGGTATTTGGAGCAGGCGGCCTATGACTGGTACCTGATTGCTTCGGTTTTTTCCGTAAACCGCCGGTATAACGACGCCATTGCCGCCTTAAAGGAAGCCCTGAAATTTGACCGGCGGGCGGAAAACAGCTACGCCTTGGGCAAGGATTGGCTTGCGATGGGGGATGTCTATTCCAAAGAGGGCAAGCAAAACGAGGCCGGCGCCGCATATCACAGGGCTGCGGAAATATTCCGGTCCGGCGGTTTTATGCCAGAGGCGGAGTATGCGGAGCAG
>JAISOQ010000081.1 GCA_031275515.1 Treponema sp.
GCCCGTTCCAGCTCCGCCTGGGCCGCCGCCAGAAGAGCGATAGGGACTGAATAGGGAGAACAGGACACGTAGTTGAGTCCCGCGTCAATGCAGAAACGTATATTGGCAGGATTGGCCCCGTGTTCGCCGCAGAGACCGCAAACCAGGTCAGGCCGGGTAAGCCGGCCCCGTTCTGCCGCCAGAACGATGAGTTCCTTAACCCGGCTTTCCAGGACGCTGAAAGGGTCGCCGGGGATGAGGTCAAAAAGGGTGTAATCGGACATGAAGGCGGTAAAATCGTCCCGGGAAATCCCCAAGGCGGTCTGCGTCAGATCGTTGGTACCGAAGCTGAAAAACCGGGCGTATTTGGCGATCTCACCGGCCCCCAGAGCAGCGGCGGGAAGCTCTATCATGGCGCCGATGGCGTAGGGCGCGGGACTTGCCTCCTTTTCAGCCCTCAGGTCCTCTTCCACATCCACGATGCCGGCGTAACCGGCCCCTTCGATTTTTTTCCCATAGGCGATAAGCTGAAGTTCCGGCGCGCTCATAACCAGGGGAACCATGATTTCCGGGCGGACCGCCGCCTGTTCATCCCTCAGTTTGTAGACGGCCTCGAAAATGGCCCGGACCTGCATGGCGTAGATCTCCGGGTAGGAGACCGCGATACGGCAGCCCCTGCGCCCCAGCATGGGGTTGAATTCTTCAAGGGCCTCAAACCGGGCCCTGACCTCGGCTTGGGAAACCTTCCGTTTCTTCACTTCCTCCAGATGCTTCACGAAATCCTCCAGTTCCCCATCGACATGGGGAAGGAATTCATGGAGCGGCGCATCCAGGAGCCGTATGGTCACTTCTCTGCCGGACATAACCGTGAGAATATCGTAGAAGTCCTGCTGCTGCATGACCTTGAGCCTTTTCAGGGCGTCTTTCCGGTCTTCCGGGGAATCCGAGAAGAGCATCTCCCGGAACACGTTGATCCGATCAGGTCCGAAGAACATATGCTCCGTCCGGCACAGGCCTATGCCCTCGGCGCCAAGGGCCAGAGCCAGGGCGGCGTCCCCGGGGGTTTCGGCATTGGCGCGGACATGGAAATCCCTGATAAAGCCCCGGGTCAGGGCGATAAAGTCCAAAAGCCCCGATTCCCCAAGGTCAGGCTCGATGAGTCCGGCGGCTCCCAGATACACCGAAGACGGACCGTACCAGGGGACGTTCAGGGTGATATAATCCCCCTGGGAAAAGGAAAAATCCCCCAAAACCGCCTTCTGCCCCTGGATTTTCAGGGCAGGCGCTGCCAGGGACGCCTTTCCGTACTGCCGGGCAACGACCGATGCATGGGCGGAGTATCCCCCCTCGGCAGTCAGAACGCCGGCGGAGACCTCAATAGCCTTCACATCCTCCGCGAAGGAAGACTCAAGAACCAGGATGAACCGGGCGTCTTCCTTCTCCCTAATGGCCTTTTTCCGGGCGTCCAGGAGGGCGGCGGCACTGAAATACGCCCTTCCTGCGGCGGATCCGGGAGCGCCGGCAATACCCCCGGTCCATTTCTTGAAGCCTTCAACGCCGACGGGATCGATGACCGGATGGAGGATTTCGTTGAGCCTGAGGGGATCGATTGCCTTTATTACCCAGGCATTATCCACAATCCCCCGTTGGGCAAGCTCCAGAAACAGCTTTATATCTGCCTGAACCGATTTTCGATCCGCCGGACCCTGTTCAACAAGCCAGACCCTGCCTTCTTCCACCACAAACCGTATCCGCCGGATTTCTCTGAGGGTATCCTCCAGGGTCCCGGCAATCTTTTTCAGCGTATCAAGATGGGCGGCCTCAAGGTTGTCCAGGCCGCTGCCCTGGAGCTTCTTCTCCCCGGTGACGATGTTCCGGCTGAAATAATCCCCGGAAATGGAACCTCTCCGGTTCCCGGAACCGGGGAAGTTCCCATAGGCCATAACCTGAACCATCAGCGCCGTATCATCGCCGCCCTCCTCATCCAGGGCAATGAGGGTTGAAACATCTTCCAGGGCGGAGAGAATCTGAATTTCGGCGTTCTCAAAATACCCCTGGGGGAAATACCCGGCAAACATATCCATGTATTCCCCAGGCTTTTTCTTTTCGCCCAATTCAAGGCCCTGCATCCGCCCCAGGGTTTGTAAGGCTGCGGCGATTCGCTCCCTTTCCTGTTCCTTCCCTTCCAGTTCCCTGATACGTTCCTTGACCAGGAGCATACCCCGGATATTAGACGCTGCCGCCGGAGCGGCGAAGTCTTTGCCGGCCTGGGATGCAAACCCATCAACGACCGGCTTTACAAGGCCGAAGTTGTGAAGGGCCGGATAACCGGAAACCGCAAGATTCGGGGAAACCACGATTTTGAGGAGCAGGGGCTTTTCCCGGTCCCCGAGCTTTTTCCCCGCAATGCCGGCGCAGGCATCCAAAAGAGAGAGAATGTCTTTCCCGACAGTATCCCTGTTTACCGAACGCGCAAGAGCGGCGTCCAGAATGATTCCCGGCAGTACGGGAAGGCCCAACTCCGCGAGTTCCCTGGCTTGGCGTCCCCGGATACCGAGCAATTCGGGATCGGCGTTTTTCGGGCTTACATTATTCTGACTAAAAAAATGAATTCTTTCATCCATAACAAGATTCTTTAACTTCCTTAAACAAATTCCCTTATTCTCAAAACAGTTTCATAACCCTGCCGGGCGGCCCCTGGAGGAAGGCTTCAAACTGATGGCCGGCGCCTTGTATCAAATACCGCCGCAGTTTAGCTGTATCCCTAATCTCCCTGCCCAAGACAGAGAACTGTATGGCGCGCCCGTGTTTTACCTTTCCCCATTTAAAAAGCGCATTGATGTCCAGGATCCGCTCCCCTTCGTAATAAATATGAACCTGTAATTCAGGGTACCTGGCGGTATAAGCGGCGATGATCCGCTTCCAGGCTTCCACGTTGCCGTTATGAAAGAGTTCGTTTTGTACCACAACGGAATACAAGGGCGTCATCCCTGCCGGACCGCCGGAAGCAGCCGGCGTAACCCTGCGGCTTTTCTCCGCTCCCTTCATCCCAGGCTTCTTAACCCCATAATTCCCGGCATACAATTCCCGGGGTATCCTGGGTTTGCCGCCCGAAAAAAGGGCGGCGGCAATTTCGGCGGCTTTTTGGCAGATCCCGTCCGCCGGCGCATCGGCCCTGCCCGCATAGATCACCAGGAGCTCCCGTTTTCTCAGGACGCCGAAAGCGGCAAGTTCCTCCGGGACCTTGGGATTGGCTGCCAAAAGCCCCCGGTCAGGATGATGATATACGGCAACCAAATCAACGGCCTTCCATTTTTCAAATTCCTCCGCAAGCGCGGCAGGTTCCGCGGCAACAGAAGCCGGATTGAAAGAAAGGGCGGTATACTTCAGTTTGTCAATCAGGATCATACGAAGCAGAAGTCCTATCCGGTCACCGGTAAACTCCCGGTCTTCCAATTCAAAAAGAACATCCCCCAGGTTGGCGTTTCCTTCCAATGCCTCGATGATCCCCAGGGTTTTTTTTATATGCCTTACTGCGGAATTGAACCCTTCCCGGGTCGAAAGGACTTCCAAATTCACATTATGTTCCATTTCCTAATCCAAAGCCTTTATTCGGAAAAAAGCCGCGTCTTTTACGTCAGAAGCGGTTACACTTCGGCGATAGCGTCACTGTCCAGCCCGCCGGATATGCGGCTCTCCGGTTTAGCGGCAGGTTCGTCCGGGACAGGAATACTGTCTCCATGTTCGGCGGAGTCATCAGAATTCGGCGTATCAAAGCCGGCCCGGAAAAGGGCCTCGTCATCAGGCGGCAGGGCTTCATCCCCGCCGGCGGAGAAAGACCGGCCCGCGTCCTCCCATGCCGGGGACTGGCGGCGGCTGAAAGAAGCGAACGCCGCATCCTGGAACCCTTTGGATACGCTATGAATGAATTCGTTAAGTACATTCGTCATGGCATCCAGGGTAGTTTTCCTGCGCTTAATAGAAGTGATGTCCACGTCCAGGAGAAGGCCGGGCTGAATGTGGTAGGGATTGATGAGGCTTTCAAACCTGCGGTATTCCCCCTCCAGGAAATTCAGCCGGTCTTCCATAATCCGCCGCTCTTTAGGGCGCTGGTAATCGTACATGGATTTTAGCTTATCCCTCATCATGAGGATCATCCGGCGGATCTTGTCCTTTTCATAGACGCAGGTGCGGTTCATCCGTTCAACTTCGGTTTCCGCCGCCTGGATAAAGGAAATCTCGTCCCACACCTTGTCCATGTCTTCGTACAAAGCCCCGCCGGACTTCGCTTTGATTTTGCGGATACGATTTCTGTTCCTCTTCGTCAAACCGGCGTAACCGGCAGCCTTGAAGAAAAAGTTGGCGCCCTCATTCGCGGCGTTCAGCACATCCCAAAGGCGACGGACTTCGGCCTCAAAACTCTTGATCTGCATGTCATAGGCTTTCCGTTCTTCAACAAGCTGGGCGTTGTCGTAGTACCGCATCCTGATCTGGTACCGTTCGTCCGGCAGGTGCGCAGTATCGGTGTCCTCGTATTCCCGAATCAGCAGTTCCCGGGCGTTCTTTAGATTTTCAATGTATTGATACCCCATCCTGGCGGCATCAAGAATGGAAGTAATTGAATTGACGGCGGTATTGAATCCCCGGCTGCGGATATTTTCCATATCCAGAATCTTCTTGAGGTTTTCCCGTATATTCTGCGGGTCGAAATTTTCCGGGTTGATTTCCGCCCTAATATCCGCGAGCCGGTCAAACAGGGATTTTGCGATGATGGAATACCGCCTGGACTGGGGATCCTCCGCCTTGTCGTCGGTGTAGTCTTCGACCTTCCCAAGTTTTGCAAAGATAATTTCACTGCCGGAAAGTTCTTCCAGTCCCAGATCGATACGCTCATCTTTAAGTTTTTCGATTTCCTTATCAATAGTGTCGATGATGTACTTGGAAAGAATGTCTTTTATAAGGTATTCCGCCGTAACCTGATAGTGGAAGATAGGGCTTATCAGTTCGGAATCCGGGATGTTCACCGAAAGTTTTACATCCCTTACGGTTTTAGGCTTTGCCGGGTTGTCTTTAAAGGCGCATTTCACGATTGAATAGGTGTTCTCTCCCCGGATAAAAGCGCCTACATCGGTTTTCTGCCGGAGCAGGCGGCTGGTCTGATTTTCCAGCTCGCTGACGCCCTGCTGTATATGCCCTTGCAGATGGCCGTACATGTTGGCCACGGATCTTTCAATTTCATCGGTGTTGAACTTACCGGCGCCGCCTGCCTGCTCCAACAGGTCCGTTATTTCCCTGGAAGTATACCGGGAACGGACTTTCATTTCTTCCTTGTCAATATACGTGCGGATTTTTTTTACCATTTCGTCTTCCGCCGCCGCCATATACCGGTTGAGCATGTTCCGGTAATTCCGGTTGAAGTAGTCGTAGAGCTTTTCCTTTAATCCGCCTGAGACATCCAACTGTTCCAGAACATCCCGGGGCAATTTAGCCGCCAGATGCTGAAATGCCTTATCGGCCTCTTCTTCCAGCAGTTGATTGACTTCCTGCCGCTGCTCCTCATATTCCCGGGCCTTTGAATCCCATGAATCCGAAATGTCCGGTTTCTCAGGACGGAATGGATTTGGACTTTTAGGCGGCTCGATTCCCATAACTTTATGCTCCTTATGCCTTTATTTTATCAATCGAAAACAAAACATACATCCGGCAACAAAACATACATCTATCCATCATCTTAATTGTAACTCCATTAAAAAGCAAAGGCTTTTCCAGGGTGCAGGGCGTTTCCCTGGGCTGCGTCCTCTCGGATCAGAGCGCGAAGCGGAGCCTGGC
>JAISOQ010000231.1 GCA_031275515.1 Treponema sp.
TCTATGACATTCATTAAGGAAGTCATATAAATCTATTGAGGAGGGATTATATGAAAACAACAAAGAAGCTGTTATTGAGCCTTCTGGTTCTGGCTGCTGCCGCGGGCATGGTATTTGCCGGCGGCGGACAGCAGGGTGGACAGGCATCAGGCGGACAAGCGGCGGGCGGACAGCCGGCGCCGGCGGCGAAGAAAATCGTCGTTACCTTTGCGGGGACCGAAGCGGCCACTACCGGCCAAAGCCGTATGATGCAGGAAGTAGCGGACACACTGAACGCTACCGGGCGGTTCGATGTCTCGGTGCAGGTGAACGGCGCTCTGTCGAACAACACCGACGATCTGGTAACCCAGGCGAAGACCGGCGTACCTTTGGTGGTTCCCAGTGACCCCGGACGGCTTGCGAGCCAATTCAACATTCCGGATCTCAATATCCTGATGGCTCCCTATGTGCTGACGGATCCGGCGGTTCTGGACAAACTGCCCGATACGGCTATCTTCAAAGGGTGGCAGAACCAGCTTGAACAGCAGGGAATTACCTTTGTAGCGGATATGTACAATGGAATGCGGGATTTCTACACCACTACCCCGGTTACCAAGGTCTCCGACCTTAGCGGCCTGCGGATCCGCGGTTTCGGTAACAACATCGGCAACGCCCTTGCCAAGTATCTGGGCTTTGCGAACATCGGTATATCCTGGGGCGAAACCCTTCCGGGGATTCAGCAGAAAACCCTGGACGGCTGCGAAGTTCAGGTTTCCACCGCTTACGGCGCGGCCATCTACGAAGTCGCCAAGTACATAGCCCCGACCAAGCACTACATGCTCCAGACATCTTTCGTGTGTTCCACCGCCCTGCTCAACCAGATGCCGGAAGCGGACAGGAAGGTTTTCCTGGATACCATCCGGGCAACCGCCAAGAAATACGGCCAGATAATTGCGGGTGAAGAAGCCGGCTATTTTCAGCAGTGTAAAGACAAAGGCGTCACTATTACCGACATAAATCTGGCGGAATTCCAGGCTGCCATTGCCCCGTTGTATGCCAACAACGATTTGAATTTCTCCGACGGCCTCAAGGACAGATTGTTTAGAGAGCTGGGTCTCTGACCCTACCAGCCGGGGAAGCCCTTCCCCGGCTTATTTTCTTTACGGAGGAAATATGCGGAAAATATATCATGCCCTTTGCAAGGCCGAGGTGTTTATCTGCGGGCTCGGGTTTTTATTCCTGGTGGCCTTTGTTTTTCTGTCCGCCATCCTGCGTTTTTTCCGGGTTTCCATGTCATGGAATATCGACCTTGCAATGTTCCTCCTTGCATGGACGGCTTTTTTGGGAGCGGACATCGCCTGGCGGAGCGGCCAGCTGGTGGGCGTTGACATCGTAACCCGCCGGTTCCCCCAAAAGATTCAAAAAATCATATCAATAGCCCTCTATATCATCATTCTGGGGGCGTTAGGGTTCATCGTCATTTTCGGTATCAAATTGGCGCTCACTGAGCGCGTGCGGACATATCAGTCCATACCGATTCCCTATTCTCTGGTTACTTTAAGTATTGTGGTTGCGGCCCTGTCGATGATCTTCTCCACTATCCTCAAAATACGGCGCAATATTTTGGATTTTAACGGGAATTCCAGCGGGAAGCAGTCAACGGGAGGGGAAAAATGAGTTTATTGCTTACATGCTTTGTCTCTTTTTTAGTGCTGGGTATGCCTATCGCTTTTGTTATCGGCATCGCGGGATTCGCCTATTTTTTCTCCGTAGAGTATCTCACTTTCGAGACCGCCACCCAAATGATCGTTTCCCAGAGCCAATCCTTCGCCTTTCTTGCGGTGCCTTTCTTCATCTTTGCCGGGAACCTGATGAACGTGTCGGGGATCACCGCCCGGCTTTTAGGCCTGGCCCGGCTCCTTACCCGGCGGATGTACGGCGGGACGGCGCAGATCAGCGTGGTGATGAGCACCCTCATGGGAGGCGTCTCGGGATCGGCCACTGCCGACGCCGCTATGGAGACCCGGATCCTTGGGCCGGAGATGATGCGGATCGGGTACAAAAAAGGGTATATCTGCGCGGTAAACTGTATTACCGCCCTGATCACCGCCACTATTCCTCCCAGCCTGGGGCTTATCATTTTCGGTTTTGTGGGGGAAGTTTCCATTGGACGCCTTTTTGCCGCGGGCGTCATCCCCGGGATTCTTATGATGACCTTTTTGATGGCCACTACCACCATCACCTCCCGGATCTGCCGATACGATCCTCCCCGGCCTGATGCTCCAAGACTCACGATAAAAGAACTTCTGGCTAACCTCAAGGAGTCCATTTGGGCCCTCCTGTTTCCGGTTATCCTTATCGTAGGAATCCGTTTCGGCGTGTTTACCCCTTCGGAATCCGGGGCCTTCGCCGTGATATATGCGATTCTCATCGGAAAATTTGTCTATAAAGAACTGAACTGGAAGAATTTTAAAGAAGCCCTCATCACCACCTTGAAAGATAACGGCGCCATCATGCTGATTATCGCCATGTCCGGGCCTTTCAGTTACGCCATTACTTGGGTAAAACTCCCGGTAACCCTGAGCAACCTGATTTTCGGGATCACCGAAAATCCCCAGATCCTGGTGCTCATCATGCTGGGCTTCCTCTTCATTACCGGCATGTTTGTAGATAGCAATGTGAATTTCCTCCTGCTTACGCCGATTTTCCTGCCTATGGTAAAAAGCGTCGGCATTGATCCGGTGCATTTCGGGGTACTCATGGCAACGGTAGTTACCCTGGGGGTAATGACCCCGCCGATTGGATCCGCCTTGTATACGGTGTGCGGTATCATCAACTGTCCGCCGGAGGAATACACAAAGGCGAGCCTTCCTTTCCTGGGGGCGGTGCTGGTGGAATTAGCAATTCTCGTGTTCCTCCCCGGTCTAGTGCTGTGGATACCTAATATGATATTTGGCGGGTAAAGGCAGACAAATTTACTATTCGGATTTGCGTCCGATAAATCTAGTTGCGCTTCTAAAACTGCTGTTTCAAAATTTGTGGTTTTGAAACAGCCTTATTTATGCAAGGAGTATATCATGCAAATGACCATGCGCTGGTTTGGACCCGGCTATGATTCGGTAACCCTGGAACAGATCCGGCAGATACCGGGAGTTACGGGAGTCATCACTACTCTTTACGGTACCCTGCCCGGGGAAGTCTGGGAAAAAGACGCCATCCTTGGCATAAAAAAAGAGATTGAGGATGCGGGGCTTTCCCTTGCGGGGATTGAAAGCGTCAACATTCACGATGCCATCAAAACCGGCGCTCCCGAGCGGGAACAATACATCGACAACTATATCGCCACCCTGGAACGGCTGGGGGAAGCGGATATACATCTGGTGTGCTACAACTTTATGCCCGTCTTTGACTGGACCCGCACGGATCTGGCAAAAAAGCGGGCCGATGGCAGCACTACTATGGCGTATGATCAAAAAATAATCGACACCATCGATCCCGATGCCATGACCAATTCCATCAACGCCCAATCCAGGGGCTATGTTTTGGCGGGCTGGGAACCGGAGCGGCTGGGACGGCTCAAAGAACTTTTTGCCATGTATAAGGGCATTGACGGAGAAAAACTCCTTGGCAATCTGAAATACTTTATCGAACGGATCATGCCTGTCTGCGACAAATACAATATCAACATGGCCATTCACCCTGATGATCCCGCTTGGTCGGTTTTTGATCTGCCCCGGATCGTAACGGATAAGGAAAAACTTCTGCGCCTTGTGGGGCTGGTGGATAATGTTCACCACGGGGTTACCCTCTGCACCGGAAGTCTGGGGACCAATCCCAACAACGACATTCCCGGTATAATCCGGGCCCTCAAAGGCCGGATTCACTTTGCCCATATAAGAAACCTGCGGCACAACGGACCCGGCGACTTTGAGGAGTCCGCCCATCTTTCCAGCGACGGTTCTCTGGATATTTTCGCTATTGTGAAGGCCCTCTACGACATCGGTTTCGACGGCCCCATACGTCCCGATCATGGCCGGGCCATCTGGGGGGAAGTCTCCATGCCCGGATACGGCCTCTACGACAGGGCCTTGGGAGTAACATATCTGAACGGTCTCTGGGAAGCGATTGATAAACTGTCCCGTTGAGTATGGAATGAGTACGGAGTATGGAGGGAATTTTTTATGAAATTGAATAATAAAGACCTGCAGGACAGGACCTCCTGGGAAAAAGCGGGGATCCTGACGCCTCAATTTGACCGGGAAGTCATGATCCGGGCCACTGAGGAAAGCCCCCGGTGGGTCCATTTTGGGGCGGGAAATATTTTTCGGGCCTTTCCCGCGGCGCTGCAGCAGACCCTGCTGGAACAGGGAATCGAGAAAACCGGCATTGTCGTGGCGGAAGGCTACGACGGGGAGATCATCGACAGGGCATTCCTGCCCTACGACAATTTGAGTTTGGCGGTAACCCTCAAGGCGGACGGAACCATAGAAAAACGGGTCATCGCCAGCGTTGCCAAGTCTCTGCGGCTGGATAAGCCGGAAGATTTTGACGCCCTCCGGGGTATCTTCCGTTCCCCCTCCCTGCAAATGGTCAGCTTTACCATCACCGAAAAGGGCTACAGTCTTCAGGGCCGGGGCGGCGTGTTCCCGGAGGTGGATGCGGATTTCCAGGAAGGGCCCGGAGCGCCCAAAAGCTACCTGGGGCGGTTGGCCGGCCTCTGTTACGAGCGGTACGCGGCGGGACAGTACCCCCTGGCCCTGGTCAGCATGGACAACTGTTCCCACAACGGGGACAAACTCTTCCAGGGAGTAGAGCCTTTTGCGGTACAGTGGGTTGAAAAAGGCCTGGCGGAAAAGAGCTTTTTGGACTATATCCGGGACTCCGGTAAGGTTTCTTTCCCCTGGAGCATGATCGACAAGATCACCCCCCGGCCTGATGAGGGGGTACGGCAAATGCTGGAATCCCTGGGATTTTCCGATACGGAGGGACAGGTAACCGCCAAGAACACCTACATCGCTCCGTTTGTAAACGCCGAGGAAGCCCAGTACCTGGTGATCGAAGACGCCTTCCCTGCGGGACGGCCCGCTTTGGAACGGGTGGGGGTCCTCTTTACCGACCGGGATACGGTAAACCGGGTGGAAAAAATGAAGGTCTGTACCTGTTTAAATCCCCTCCATACGGCCCTGGCGGTCTTCGGGTGTCTTTTGGGGTATACCAAGATCAGCGCGGAGATGAAGGACCCGGACCTGGTAAAACTGGTGGAACGTATCGGGTATCAGGAAGGGCTGCCCGTAGTGGTGGACCCCGGGATTCTCTCGCCGAAACAATTTATCGACGAGGTGCTCAAGGTCCGTTTCCCCAACCCTTTCATGCCCGACACGCCCCAGCGGATCGCCACCGACACCTCCCAGAAGATCCCCATCCGTTTCGGCGAAACCATCAAAGCATACCTGGCGGACCCCAAGCGGAACGTGGGAGACTTGAAGCTCATCCCCCTGGCGCTGGCGGCCTGGCTGCGTTATCTCCTTGGCGTGGATGATCAGGGCGCGGCCTTTACCGTAAGCCCGGATCCCCTCTACGATACCCTCTCCGCCGCTCTGTCCGGGATCAGCGTGGGACAAAAAGGCCCCTTCCATCAGCAGATGGAACCTATCCTGTCCAACCCTTCTATCTTTGCGGTGAACCTTTACGAAGCGGGACTTGGGGAGCGGGTAGAGGCTTATTTTGAGGAACTTGTCGCCGGACCCGGGGCGGTGCGGAACACCCTGAAACGGTACCTGGGGTAAGCCTTCCGGCAAAGACCGAATTAGGGGACAGGGTTTTTCACCCTGTCCCTTTTGCTGTCAGGCC
>JAISOQ010000242.1 GCA_031275515.1 Treponema sp.
TGTTATTAGCGGCTGTCCTGTATGGTTCTGACCCGGATTATCCCGTCCACGGAGAGGATCCGTTCCAGAGCGACGGGCGGAATAGCCTGTTCCGTGTCGATGATGTTGTAGGCGTATTCATCCCGGTGATGATTTATCAGGTCCGTGATGTTAATTCCCTCCGATGCCAGAATAGTGGTGATCTGGCCTACCATGTTGGGGATGTTCCGGTTGATCACCAGAAGGCGGTATACCGCCCGCTGGTCTAGTTTACACCGGGGAAAGTTGACGGAATTTCGGATAGTCCCGGTTTCCAGGAAATCCATAAGCTGCCTGACCGCCATAATGGCGCAGTTGTCCTCCGCCTCGGGGGTGGATGCGCCCAGATGCGGGATACAGACGGCCTTGGGACATGCCAAAAGCTCGGCAGTGGGGAAGTCGGTAACGTATCCCCCGAGTTTTTCCGATTGCAGGGCGGCGATGATGTCCGCCTCGTTTACAAGACCGCCCCGGGCAAGGTTGATGATTCGGGCGTTTTTCTTCATGCGCCTGAATTTTTCGGCGTCCAGGAGGCCCTTGGTTGTCTCCGACAACGGAAGGTGCAGAGAAACGTAGTCGGACTTGGCCAAAAGCCCTTCCAGAGTATCGGCCCGCTGGACTTGATGGGACAGGTTCCAGGCGGCGTCCACCGAGATGTACGGGTCATAGCCGATCACCTCCATGCCCAAGGCGGCGGCATCGTTGGCCACCATCACGCCTATGGCCCCAAGGCCAACCACGCCCAGTGTCTTCCCCCGCAGTTCCGGCCCCTCAAAGGCGGACTTACCCTTTTCCACCAGGTCAGGTACTTCGTCGGCCTTATCCGCCAGGGAGGCCGCCCAATTCACCCCTCTCAGGATGTTCCGGGACGCGAGGAGCAAGGCGGCAATGGCCAGTTCCTTGACCGCGTTGGCGTTCCCGCCGGGGGTGTTAAAGATGACGATGCCCCGGTTGCTGCACGTATTCACGGGGATGTTGTTGTACCCCGCGCCGGCCCGGGCAATGGCCTTAACGCTGGCCGGAAGTTCCGCCTGGTGAAGGTCCGCGCTTCTGACCAGAATGGCGTCCGGATGGGGGATCTCGCTGGCTACTTCATACTTATTCCGGGGAAACAAATCCAGCCCCAGGGGAGAAATCTTATTCATCGTCCTGATACGAAACATCGCGTACTCCTTCAGCCTATTGTTTTTTCAAAGGTCTCCATAAATTGAATCAGGGCCTTTACCCCGTCTATGGGCATGGCGTTGTAGATGCTGGCCCGCATACCCCCAACCAGACGATGCCCGGCAAGGTTTACCAGGCCCGCGGCGGCGGCTTCCCTGACGAACCGGGCTTCCAGGGCTGAACGGCGTTCCGGCCCGGTTTCGGCGGGGACAAAGGGGATGTTCATGAGGCTCCGGCAGGGCTTTTCCACGGGAGACCGGAAATTCCGGGAAGATTCAAGGTAGTCATAAAACAGGGCCGCCTTCTTCCGGTTTTCTTCGGCCATAGCGTTTACTCCCCCGCGGGCTTTAAGCCATTCCAGGACCAGGCCCAGGATGTAGATGCCGTAGCAGGGAGGGGTGTTGTACATGGAGCCTTCCTTCGCGTGAATATCGTATCTGAGCAGCGCCGGGGTCCAGGAAGGGGCGCGGCCCAGAAGGTCTTCCCTGATGATGACCACGGTGGTTCCCGCAGGCCCCAGGTTTTTCTGCGCCCCGGCATAGAGGACGCCGAATTTGGAGACATCCAGGGGTTCCGAAAGGATACAGCTTGAGATGTCCGCCGCCAGGGGAACCGCTCCGGTTTCGGGGAGGCTGGTCCATTTCGTTCCCACGATGGTGTTGTTCAGGGTGATGTGGTAATAGGCGTCCCCAGGGTCAGGCGCGGGAGCTTCGGGGATATAGGCGTAGGCCCGGTCTTTGGAGCTTGCAAGGGTAACCGCATCTGCGAATTTGGCCGCTTCTTCCGCGGCTTTTTTAGCCCAGACGCCGGTTTCCACGTAAACGGCCCGCTTCTTCCCGGTTCCCGGCTCCCCGGCGGCCAGGTTGAGGGGGATCATAGAGAACTGAAGGGACGCCCCGCCCTGGAGGAAAAGCACCTTGTAACCGGAAGGGATACCCATAAGCTCCCTGAGCAGGGCTTCGGTCTTTTCGATGATGGGCTTAAAGTCCCCGGACCGGTGGCTCATCTCCATCACAGACTGTCCGGTTCCACAGGCGTCGGTCATTTCCGCCGCCGCCTTTTCTAATACCGGCAGGGGCAGCGCCGAGGGACCGGCGGAAAAATTGTATACCCGCATGTAATACTCCTTAAAATTAATCTTTTACCGCTTGTTATTATCGGGGTTAAATTCCACCGATACTGGATTTCAAAACCAGTCTTCACCTTCAAGCCATCCGTACTGCCAGGGCGCGAAGCTCGTCCACCACGTAGACGTTACGGACTGTGACTTCCGGGGGGAGTTTAAGGGCTATGGGGGCAAAATTGAGGATGCCCCGTATACCGGCGGCGGCCAGCTTTTCCGCGGCGGCCTGGGCGGCGTCTTCGGGGACGCAGAGGAGGGCCAGCTCCACAGAGAACCGGTTGATAACTTCCCCCATCTTGTAGGCCGGATACAGAGGCGCCGGGGACTTGAGGATTTCTACCCGGTTGACGTTGGTGTCGAAACCCGCGGCCAGCTCGAATTCGCCCAGTTCATAGGCCCGGAAGTTGAGGAAGGCGGAACCCAGCCGGCCCAGGCCCACCACGCAGAACCGGCGGCGGCGGTCCAGGCCCAGGGCCTTCCTGATGGCGGGGATGAGTTGTTCGGGCAGGTACCCGGCCGCGCCTCCGACTTTTTGACCAGGACCTTCCCGGTCTTCCTCCGTATCCCACAGGGGGTTTCTGTCGGAGAGATAGGAGATGTCCTTACGGATGGTACAACTTGACCAGCCGGTTAAGGCTTCCGCTTCGGCGGAGCTAAGGGGAGCGCCATTGTTTTGTTCAAGAAATCGCATAAGCTGGAGAAGCCGTTTTTTTGCGGACTCAGGAATCGCCATTATCCTATCCCCCTGTGAAATATTTCACAGGAATCATAACCTGAAGCGAAAGGCCGCGTCAAGGGAAGTTTAAGCCCTTGCAAGGAATATTTGCGGTTCCCCTTGATTCCGCTCCTCGCAGTGTTCTATGATGTATACACCCGCCGCAAAGCCGGCCTGGGTTGATGCATCGCAGATAAACATCAGAGATGTACATCTGCGATGTATATCAGAGGAGGATACCGGTTTTGTCGGATCTGATTGTAAAACTCTACGCCCCGGAAAACGACGGGCTTGCCGACTGGTCAGCCGGGGAAGCCCGGATTAAGCAGGCCCATCCGGCGGAGAAACACAAGGTTCTCGATTTTATTATGAAGAATTTCGATTCCCCCGGCTGGGTCAGCGAATGTGAGCGCGCGTTTGCCCATGATCCGGTATCGTGCTTTATCGCCGTCAAAGAGGGGGAGATAATCGGTTTTTCCTGCTGGGACGCCACAGCCAAAGGCTTTTTCGGTCCTTTGGGGGTAAAGGCGGAGTGCCGCAAATACGGCGCAGGCCGCGGCCTCCTGAAACGGGCCCTTTTCGCCATGAAGGAATACGGCTATGCCTACGCGATCATCGGCTGGTCCGCCGAAGACGCGATTCCCTTCTATCAAAAATGCGTACACGCCGAGCTTATCCCCGACAGCCCGCCGGAAAAGAGCATTTACCGTAACCTGGCCGCCGCCGGCTGGCCCCCTGCATAGTGATTGCGGCGGCGGAAAATAAAGAATTCCGCTAGAATTGTATTTGTCAGATTAACAAATAATGAAAATAATATGGTGAAGAATTAAGAAAATAAGAGCAGGGGAGCGTACCAATCAAAACATTCTGAAGTGGATTACCCATTTTAAGAGGACTTCCTCAAGCCACCGTCTATGGCGGCGGTCTTTGACTCATAGAGTTGGAGGAAGCTGCCTAAATAATGGACAGCCTCCTCCCTGATTTATACGATTACGTTACCAAAACAACATGACCGTGCGGTCATGTTGTTTCTGCCTGGAGGCTCATTCGGAGTTAGGGTCCTCCGGCCCGTCTTCCACCGGCGCCGATATTTTCCGCGGCGGCGTTTGCGCCCCTGGC
>JAISOQ010000280.1 GCA_031275515.1 Treponema sp.
GATCTGATAGAGCGGAAGGAGTACAGGACGATGTTTGACGCATTGGTAGAGAGCGTGTTAGCGGACAAGAGGCAGGCGGTACAGCAAGCGAAGGAAGAGGCCCGGCAGGAGTGGGAAAAGGCCTGGCAGGAACGGGAGAGGGCCTGGCAGGAACCGGCACGGGCGACCCGGCAGGCACAGGACAGGGGCTTTTGGGATCGGGATAGGGCGATCCGGCAGGAAAAACAGGAAGGGGCCCGGAGGCTGAAACAGATGGGGGTTTCACCCGACATCATTGCCGCAGGTTTCGGGCTTACGCTTGAAGAGATAGAGCGGCTTTAGGCGGCTGCGGGTTCCGGGGCAACCGGGAAGTTGGATCGGCTGGAAGCGTCTGGAGAGGAGACAGCGGCGGTGACCGATCTGATAGAGCGGAATGAGTACAGGACGATGTTTGACGCATTGGTAGAGAGCGTGTTAGCGGACAAGAGGCAGGCGGTACAGCAAGCGAAGGAAGAGGCCTGGCAGGAACGGGAGAAAGCCCGGCAGGAATGGGAAAGGATGATCCTGCAGGAACAGGAAAGGGCCTGGCAGGAAAAACAGGAAGGCGCCCGGAGGCTGAAACAGATGGGGGTTTCACCCGACATTATTGCCGCGGGTTTTGGGCTTTCGCTTGAAGAAATAGAGCGGCTTTAAACGTCTGCGGGGTTCCGGGGCGACCGGGAATCGGGGGAGAGAAAGCCGGGATTTGCAACGGAAACTCCGTGAGCCTTTGGCTCCTGGAAAAGTATATCTCCTGTCCGGCGGCTTCCTTTTGTCTGCTTCGTTTCCAACGCACAGCACAGACATCTAAATTTCATTGAACTCACGTTTTTTAAGTATATCTGACTAGAGGACCGCTTTCCCTGCCCGCCGGACCAGACTATAGCGGGACATTCCAGCTTTTTTATGAACTCATGCTGCTCAGGGGGATTTAACCGCGGTCAAATCCCCCTGAGCAGCATGAACAAGCATCGGTCTGGTCTCTTAGTTCACCGCAGGCAGGTTGTATTTACCGGGGAACTGGGCGTTGATCTGGGCGGCGGTAGCCGGAACCTTGATCTCGCCAGAGATGATCTTCACCTTAATGGCCTCGACATCGGCGATGACATCCTGGGGAATGTGGTTCCCGGTGGTGGCATAGCCTACGCCGTTGTTTTTCAGGTTGTAGAGCAGAGTACTGCCCCCCTTGAGGGTGCCCTTCCTCATCAAGTCGGATACATCGTACAGGGCGTTATCCACCCGTTTCAGGGCGCTGGTAAGGACGTTGTTCGGGGCGATGTAGTTCTGGTCCATATCGACGCCTATGGCCCACTTGTTCTGCTCCCGGGCCGCTTCAATTACCCCCGCGCCGGTGCCTCCCGCCGCATGGTAGATGATGTCGGCGCCGTCGGCAAAATACTGGTTGGCGATGGCTTTACCGGCGGCGGGATCGCCGAAAGAACCGGAATACTGGCCCATGATCTGGGCATCAGGATTGGCGGTCAACACGCCGGCGTAATAACCTACCGCAAAATTCTCCATGCTGGGGGATGCAACGCCGTTAACATGGCCGACTTTTCCGGTCTTGGTAACCTTTCCGGCGATAAAACCCACGAGGAAAGAACATTCCTCGGCGGCAAATACTACGCCGGTAACGTTGTTGTTCGGCACCTGATCGGGGCTGTAGGAGTAGTCTATAATGGCGAACTGAGTATTGGGATAGTCTTTACCGGCCTGAGCTATGGCGTCTCCCTGTAAGAAACCAACGCCCCAGATAAAGCTATAGTTGTCGTCTACAAAGGTGTTGTAGTTCGGAGCATAGCTGCTTTCGTCCCTGGATTCGATATAATGTACAGTAATACCCGTATCCTTCCCGAACCGCTGAAGCCCTTCCCAAGCGCTCTGGTTGAATGACTGGTCATTCACGCCGCCGACATCGGTTACAAGGCCGATCTTGATTTCCTGGACGCCGGATTGAGCGCCGGAAGCTTTTTGCCCGCCCGCAAAAACAGAGTAAGCGGACAAGAACACGAAAACCGACAGGATCAACAAACTTATCTTTTTCATAAACATTTCCTTCCTCCTGGTTGTTTATCTCATGATAATAGCGGGGGTGAACTATCTTGTCAATGGCACATGCGGGATGTCTTCAGTGCAGCCGGAACCGGGCCGAAAGCTCTTTGAGGTGGCTGCCTATAAAGAGGGCGCCGTATCCGGTAACCACAACGCCTATGGTGATGCCCACGGGAAGCAGAAAAGAAGACCCCTGATCGGCGGCGACGCTGGTAAAATCCATGCCCATAAACGAAGTGGCCAGGGAAAAGAGGACGATGAGGCCGGTGGCTACCCAGCCGCCAAAAGGGACTTCCGGGGAGAGTTCCCCTTCCTCAAAAGGCATGTCGGCAGCCGCGCCGGAGGCTTCGGCGCGGATAAGAGCCATAACGGAATCGGCGATGTCCGGCGGCGGGGGGAGAAAATCTGTCCGCAGCATATCCCGGACGTTCTCAAGACGGACCGTCTTTTCGGCGCACCGGGGGCAGAGGACCACATGCACCGCAATCTGCAAACGATTCCGCAGGGGAAGCGTCTCCCGGCCATCAAATTCGTATATTTTATCCAACAGGGTAGTACATTTCATTCTATACCTCCTTCTATATAATCCTTCAGCTTGTTCCGGAGCAGTTTTTTTGCCCGAAACACGTAGGATTTAATGGTGTTAACCGGGAGTCCGGTTATCACTCCAATCTCCTGATAGGACCGGTCATAAAAAAAGAACAGGTCCACACAGGTCCGATAGTTTTCCGGAAGATCCTGCACCGCTTCCAGAACCGCATCCCTGACGAGTCCCCGCAGCGCTATCCGTTCCGGGGTATCTCCGTCTATTATGGGGTCTTCCTCGGCGAGGCTCCGGTACTCCCGCCTCCGGGTTACCCCGTTGACTGCCGTGTTGTAGGCAATCGTATACAGCCATGTAGAAAACCGGGACCGCCCTTCAAACCGGGAAAGGTTTCTGTAGGTCTTCAAAAAAACCTCCTGGGCAAAGTCCGCGGCGTCTTCGGCATTACGGAAGAAGCTCAATCCCATCCCATATACTGCCCGTTCATGACGGCGTACCAGGATTCGGAACTTTTCTTTTTGTCCCGAGACGATCTGGGCGACGATCTGCTGATCGTCCGCGATCAGCGGCTCGTCCATTTCGTCTCTGCCGGTCATACGGCTTTTTCACCGCGCCGTATTCCATAATAAACCAGGAGGCCTATGCCGATAGACAAGGGAATGATGCCCCCCAACAGGCCGTAATTTTTTCCCTGAATCAGAGCCAGAAAAATGGTTAAACTGAATCCTACACAGGTCAGCAGCAACCCCGCAAGCAGGCTAAAGGAAGACATATCAAAATCGGGCTTATCATAGTGTCCTGTTTTGATGAGCAGAATCCTGCGCCGGTGATTCCAAAGCAAATAAAAAAATACCACCACCGACCCCATCACGATGCCTACAATAGGTATAAGGGCGACGATGATTTGAACTGCCATACGAACACAACTCCTTACACAATTATTTAAAATACTCCCGATCCTGTCCCAAAACTAATTGACTGTGCGCTAATGCGCACGGTTTTGGGACAGCCTCTTTTACTATACCCCTTAGCTGTTATCCCGTCTATATTCGGACACGAACAAAGGAAAATGGTTGCGCTTTGAAACCTCTTATTAAGGCCCTTATTGGCAAGAGGGTAAATCCGGACCAAAAACATGAGGTCAGCCGCTTTTTTGCTTTGATTCCAGGTATTTCACCAGAAAATCAAGCTGCCTGAGTACGTAATCCTTTAAAGGATCGTCGAGTTTTTTGAAATCCGCAACAAGCTGCTCCAGGCGCGGATCAACCGTTTGGTCAAACATGGTCCCCGCGCCGGTTTTAAGCCAATCCGCGCTGACGCCGTAAGTCACGGCAATCAATTTGACAATACGGTCGTTTACCCGGCGCCGGTTTGCTTCGATTTCACCCAAATATGTTCTGCTCAATTTAATGTTATCGCTGAATTCTTTCTGTGTATAGCCAAAAGCTTTTCGGACTTCAATTATCCTCCGGTTTATCTTTTCATCCCAATCCAAATGACACGTCCTTTTAAAAATAGTAGTTAAAATCGGCGCTTTTAGCAATGAGCGGCATTTTATGTCTTGACAAATGCCTCTATGTGTTATTTAATAATCCTCATTGAGTCTATCAAGGAGGGAAATATGTCGGAACAGGAACGGCTCGACTACCTCACGGCCCGGTTCTTGCGGTTGAACGAGGAGGGGAAGGTTTACATGAACACCGTTACCCGTCAGTTGGTACGTATCTGCGGGCCGCCGGAAAAAACCGGCTGCGGGACTTCTGCGGCGCGGGAGGAGCCGTACTGGGAAAACGGGGCGTCTTCGGGCTTTGACGGGATAGACAGAAGGGCCTAAGAGAAAAGCGGCGGGCTCTTAAAAACGGTTTAACCCGGGAACGGGAAACCCTGCCATCGTATTTTACGCATAAAAATTGCGTGGAAGAATCCGTTGTAGAACGGATATACATTTGTCGGGCGATGACATTAAGCGCGGTATTTACCAAGGGGGATATTAATGAAGAAAATCTTATGCATGTTTGTTTTGTTTTGCTGCGGTTTCATGGTTTACGCGCAGGACATTATCACGCTGAGAACCGGCGAGGAAATTGAAGTCCTGATTCAGGAGATCGGCGTTGATAATGTTAAATATAAAAAACCGGGTACGGAAGGGCCAATATACACGCTCCTGAAGTCTGAAATCTTTATGATAAAATACGCCAACGGCGAAAGAGAAACTTTTAAGGAAGTACCCGCCCAGCCGGCGGCAGCTGCGGGTATTGCCGTCCCTGTGGACAATTTTACAACCGGCCAGCGGTGGGGAGCCTGGGCGATAAACAATTTTCTCGTGCCCGGTCTTGGCTCCGGCATAATTATGAAAGATTGGGTAGGCGGTTCGATTATGGCGGGGCTTACTCTCGCGGGAGGTATTTTTACAGGCGTCGGCATATCCAGTATACTTACTGCCACGACGGAAGTCCTGGTCTCCTCCGGCAGCTATTATCCTTCATACTATTATGAGACGGAAACAGACAGCGGTAAAATGATACGGGGAATAATTTTTGTGGGCGTAGGTTCCCTGGTACTTCTGGGGGAATTTATATTCAACATTGTCCGCTGCTCCAGTTATGACAAACCGGCGCCAAAAGTAACCCAGGGATTTAATCCGGCCAGGTTAAACGCTGCGTTGCTGCCCGGAAAAAACGACACGGAAATGGAAAGGGTACAGGTTTCGTATACCTTTAGCTTTTAAGGCGGCATTGCCCTTTTATTCAATCAATTTGCAAAAAGTCAGCGGCTTAAATTTCCGGATAAACGCCGCCTTCAGTTCATGGCGGCGGCGGCCTTTATCCGTGAAATATGAGGCTTTCCCAAAACTTCAGTTTTGGGACAAACTCGTATTTTTGATTTTTTTTAACAGGAGAAAGAAGATGGGGAAGAAAAAATTTGGATTTGTACTGCTTGGCCTAGCGCTGGCCTTTGGAATCCTAATCAGCGGCTGCGACAACGGTTCCACAGGGGTAGAAGACGGGGATCTTTCGGGAAGCATCTGGCAGCGTACAATCAAGTCTAGTACCTATGATTTTACGGATACCTATACCTTTACTTCCACCGGCGCCGGCAACTTGAACCACAAGGGCTGGGGAATGGTAGGTTCAAAAAAAAATAACTACAACGACACGACTAATTTCACGTATATTTACGACGGCGCAGTAAACAGGCTGGGGGTTATAACAACAAGCGGCGGCTCAAAAAGCCCGTTTTCAATTTCTTCAGATTATCAAACCCTGACGGTTGGCAGCACAAAATATACACGAAAATAAGGATTCGATTCGGCTTGTCCGCTCTCGCCCGGTCATTCCATTATGGCCGGGCCTTAAAACAAGAGGCTTTCCCAAAACTTCAGTTTCTGAACAACTCTAATTTCATCGGACTCACGTTATGAAATATGGCCTATCGGGACGGCCGTCAGGACACGGCCCGTCCATCCCAAACCGGTAAAACCGCCTTCTTTGATAATCCTGCATATCTCCTCAATAATCACAGGACTGCAAAAGAAGGCGTGTAAACTCCGGGGCTATACGCCGGCGCCGGGACCGAGGGGCAGTTTCAATAAATACCACACGATAAGCTGTACCGTCATTACTATG
>JAISOQ010000282.1 GCA_031275515.1 Treponema sp.
GCCAGGGCGACTCCAACGGTAAAAATAAGCCCCTGGAACATTTCCCCCATCATTTCCAGGCGGTTCTTAAAGAGAAATATCGGGACAAACACGCAGAGGGTGGTCAGGGTGGAAGAAACGATGGAAGACATTACTTCCTGGGTTCCCAGGATCGCCGCCATGTCAGGTTTTGCGCCCCGTTCCCGGTATTTGAAAATATTTTCCAGAATAACAATGGAGCAGTCCACGATCATGCCTATCCCCAAAATGAGGCCCGCCATAGTGAGCATGTTCAGGGTAATGCCTCCAAGGTTCATCACCAGGAGGGTTACCAGAATGGAAAAGGGGATGGAAATGCCGATGATGACGGCGCTTTTAATGTTCCGTAAAAAGACAAAAAGGACCGCCATAGCCAGTACCCCGCCCTGGAGGGCGGAGTTTACCAGCTCGCTGATCATGTCCCTGATTTGGGTGGTATCATCCTGGGTTATTTCGAGGCTTACATCCTGGGGCAGGAGTTTTTGTATTTCCTCAAGTTTTTCGTATACCTTGTCCGCCACCGCCGCGGAATTGGTGCCGCTCTGTTTGGTAACCCCTACATACACGCCGCTTTCGCCGTTGATATACACGGTTGAACTTTCATCGGGATACCCGAGGCTGACCGACGCTATATCCAAAAGCCTGATGTCCACGCCGTTCCGTTTGGCGATCACCGTTTCGGCAATGTCCGCCACGGTCTTGTACTCCCCGGTGGTTCTGACACTGTAATTTTTTGAGCCCTCCACCACGGAACCGGCCCCCAGTTCAATGTTTTGCGCCGCCAGGGTTCCGGCGATGCCGGTGATGGTCAGGCCGTAAGCCTCAAGGCGGTTTTGGGCTATTTCCACCCGGACCAGCTGTTCCCTGCCCCCCATCACACTGGTTGAAGCCACGCCGTCAATCTGTTCAAGCCGGTCCTGAATGGTGTTTACCGCAATGGCCCGCAGTTCATTCTGGCTCCGGTCTCCCTTGACGGCGATGCGGAGTATGGGCATGGAGTTGGGATCAAACTGCATGATGGAAGGGGTATCCGCTTCATCAGGAAGCTGCCGCTTCACCCGGTCGATACGATCCCGAATATCGTTGGTCTTGGCGTCAAGATTGGCGCCGTAATCAAATTCCAGCATGATCATGCTCGATCCTTCGCTGGAAGTAGAGGTCATTTCGGTTAACCCGCTCAGGTTCACAAGCTGGGCTTCCAGGACCCTGGTTACGGATTTTTCAACCGTCTCCGGCCCCGCGCCGCTGTAGGATGTCATAACCGACAGCATCGGCATATTTGTTTCGGGGAACATATCAATGGCAATGCCGGAAACGAGGTACAGGGCAATGACGGCGATAAGGCCGAATACCACAATTCCCAGGACCGGCCTCCTGACTACATGCTGAGCAACGCTCATTGGGCGCTCTCCTTTTCCCGGCTGCCGATTACCCGCACCCGGGCGCCGTCGGTGAGAAATTGCTGCCCCTGTATCACCACTTCTTCCCCGGAGGCAAGGCCGCTTTTTATCTCCGTTTCCCCGTCTACGCTTACCCCGGCCTCTATTTCCCTCATGCTTACCTGCGCCCCGTCATCCGACAGCACATACACCACCGTCATCCCCCGGTTTTCAACTATCGCCTCTTCGGGGATGGATACCACCTTTTGATACGTCCGGGTGTTAAGTTTAATCCGGGCGAACATTCCCGGATTGATCCGCGGGTCTTCGCGGATAAAACGCAGGACTATCTGCTTTGTCCGGGAAACCGGATCCAGCACCGGGGAAAGACGGATCACCTCCGCAGTAAAAACCTCCCCGGGAAAAGCCTCCAGAAATACATCGGCCCGGAGCCCGGTACGAAGCTGGCCGACCTCCCGTTCGGGAATGGCGGCCTCTATTTCTACGGAACCCGCCGCCGCCAGGGTTAATAAGGTTGTACCGGTAGAAACCGTAGAGCCCACGGTAAGGGGGTTGGAGACCACGGTTCCCGAAATTGGCGCATAGACGGGGCTTAAGGAATAGGCCGTACCCGGACGGGAGGGATCGACTTCCGCCACCAGGGCGCCTTTCTGCACCAGGGAACCAAGACTGAGCTTCATGGAAACCAGTTTGCCCGCAGCGTCGGGCACTACCGCCACCTGTCTCTCGCTGACAATGTTGCCGTTTACTTCGATGTACGCCTGGAGGGTCCGCCTTTCCGCAGAGGCCGTGCGTACCGCAAAGACCGTGTTCTGCCCCCGGCCTCCCGGACCTCCCGGCCTGCCCATACCCGGCCCCGGTCCCATACCCGGTATGGCCGCATTACTGCCCGCCAACCTTTGGGGAATAAAAATAAAGCCCGCCCCAAGAGCCGCCACGATTATCAGTATCACCAGTTTTTTCAAGGCCGCCTCCTCTTAAACCGGCAATGCGCCATACAAAGCAGAGTGTTTCTTTTCATACAGGAAAAAATAAAAAGTTCATACGGGAAAGACTATTAATAGGACATAAATAATTTATAATTTTTTGTTATTACAGGGGGCTTTCCCAAAACCCTGCGCGTCAGCGCACAGTCAATTAGTTCGGGGA
>JAISOQ010000022.1 GCA_031275515.1 Treponema sp.
GAAATGGCAGCCGGGGCGGATCAGATCAACGCTGCGGTAAACCAGGTAAGCGAAATCAGCAGCCGGAATAAAAACGATATTGATGAACTGATCCGGGAAGTCGACAGATTCAAGACCGAATGATCGCGGATTTTAGTCCGTCAGACTTCAGTCCGCAATTTCACGAATTTATCCGAATAACTTCGCGGACCTTTAGATTTTATCGAACTCACGTTAAATGAGTTTGTGCTGTTTGGCCGCCTGCCCCAGGGCTTTATTCCAGTAGTTGAGGGACAGGTAAGAGCGTTTAGCCTCCAGATCGTCGATGCGGCTGGCCCGGCTTTGAAGACGTTTGAAAGCCAGGCTGATGGCAGTATTCATGTCCACTTCTTCGGCGCCGGTTTCCTGAAGGACGCAATAATAGGCGTAGTAATAAAAGGCGTCGTTGGGATCCGTCTGGGGCATACCCTCCTCCCGCAGGACACGGCGCAGGCAATCCTGGGCTTCGCTTTGGACTATCTTTCCAACTTCACTTTCCGCCGGTTCCCCCCCGGAGTGATCGGGCTGTTTTACCCGGCAGAGGGCCAGGGCGCGGTAGGTGGAGACGAGGCGGGAAAAGAAATTCCGCTGGGAAAAAATAAAAAGTTCGCATTGGGAAAAGCCGCTTCGCCAGTCGGGTTGTTCAATAAAAAGGAAGTTTCCCTCAGGCAGGGCTGAGGACAGGGCGTCCGCCCGGGTTATGGTTTCCTGGTAATTACCGGACAGGTAGGCGGCCTCCAGCGCAAAGAGCCGGGCATCGTAGTTCATACAGTCGGGAAGGCGGGGATTGGGGCGTTTTAAGAAAACTTCGGCTCTGAATATCCAGGCGGAACATACCTGCGCCGGGTTTGAAGAAGGCGGGTACTGGCTTTCCAGACCCTTGAAGATGTCCAGGGCGTCCTGATAACAGCCGGCTTCAAAGCGGAGCCGCCCCAGGAGGAAATGGGAACGGTCCGCCCATTCGGTTCGCCCCGAGGCAACGGCGGCATGTTCGGCAAGCCGCGCCAGACGTTCGGCCTTGGAGATATTGCCGAAAAGAAAGTGAGCCCCTGCGGCATAGTACGCGGCCAGGGCCAGTTCATCCTCGATGGACTCATTGGTACCCTGCTCAATGGCAAAGGAAAAATACTCCAGGGCATCGCTCAGGAGCTGCTGGGACACGTTCACCAGGGAAAAGAGGCGGTAGACCTGGACAAGGCCCTTTCCCCTTTCCAGGGACTGGCTCAGTATCATGGCTTCCTTGACGGATTTGAGGGCCTCGGAGCTGTTCCCTATGCTCAGATAGTAGGCCGTCATACCTATATAGATATAGACCTTGTAGAGGGGAAAGGCTTCGGATTCTGGAGGATCGGAGAGAAAAGCGCTGCGGATATCCTCTTCCGTTCCATGAAGCAGGGCTTTACTTGTAGCCGCAATGTACCGGAGAAGGGAAGCCCTGCTTGCCCCTGCCAATACCTCGAACATCCCGGTATCAATAACTTCGTCTATTTCCAGATAGGTTCCATTTACGATGTCCCCCATGAGGGAATCCAAAACGAGGGTATCCGATCCCCGGCCTTTCAAATCCGAAAGGATTTTGAGTACGTTAAGACAGGGGTTAAACCTCCTTTCGTCTACCCCGGTGAGGACACGATCCAAAACCATAGCCTTGATGTAATCCTTCCGTTCACCCAAAAGTTCCTCTACCCAGGGAATAAAATCGGCGATCCTAATCAGGGGATCTTCCCGAAAATCAATAAGCCCTTCCCGGAAAAAATAGTCCAGGGTCCGCGCCACCATGCGGGGATTTATACCCGCTTCCTTGAAAAGCACGGAAAACTGGGAGGGGGGGAAATACCGCCTGAACAGGGCAAAGACATAGGCTATCTCACAGAGGTCAATGGATAATTTCGCCGGAAGGGGAGCAACAAAATCGCCGGAAGGGAATTGCAGCACCCGGGGGAAGATTCTGGACCAGGGTTCAGGTACGAAGCGCGTACCGCCCTGGGAGGATTTTTCAAAAGATTCAGCCTTGAAGGTATCGGAACAGGTTCCGTACACCAGAAAACCGAACTTGCCCGAAACCGCCTTGTACCAGATGGTAAAGACCTGTACGGCCTCGGTTTTGGCTTCGTGAATATTTTCCAGAATGAGAATAGGAGTCCGCTGGGTCTGTCTCACCGCAGCCCCATAGGTTTCGCATAATAAATGAAGAAACCGGCTTACTTTGGAAAGAAAATAACCGGAATGCTGGCTCCGAAACCGATCCTGCCCTATCATGGTTCCCAGAGCATCCAGTTCTTCCATGATCTCTTTCTCCGTCAGGGGGGCAATGAAGGAACGGATCGGCTGAGTAAGGGCGTCCGCCAGACAGCTTACCCCCCCGCCCCCGGCCCCAAAGGTGACGACCAGCGGCGGGACATCGCCTGTCAGGGAAGCGCAGTACCGGCGCAGCCCTTCCCGCTTGCCTATGAACCGGGGACCCGCAAGAAGGGAGTTCCGGTTCTCCCCCTGCTGCAAGGTACGCTGTATCCTTTCGCGATAGGGAAAAAACTTTTCAGCCGGGGCTTCCCCGCCCTCCTCTCCTTTCGGGAATGAGTGTATGTCCTTAAGCCGGGCATACCCTGCAAGGGCGGGATTGATCCTCTCCCCTATCAGGGGATTTTCAAAAGCGCCGTAGACCGCCAGGGCTTTTTGGACATGAGGATCGCACCAGATACCGCCTTCCCCAGAAGCGATAAGACGGAAATACTGCATGGTCTCATCTCTCAGGTTCCGGCCCAGAACGGCAATATAGCCGTATAATTCCGAGGCGGCGTCGTCCATCGTCTTACCGATAGTTTCCACCACAGTCAGTATATCGATCCAGAAGCCAATGATCTTTTCATCGAAAACGGCGGTAATATGCCGGCGTTCAAAACCCGGGATTCCTCCCGAGGCTTTAATCGCTTCTGCAATGGAATTTTCTATTGATTTATATAAAACCGGACGGGTACGCCGTAATTGAGCCTGAAACCGAAGAGAAAACAATATTCGTATCATAGCAATTCAACCTTAAATCAGTATAAACTATCCTCAGGGATTTTACTATCATACGGTGATTATTTATGGAGGCATTATGAATTTGGAATCTTTCAGGGGACGCTCTCTCTTAACTTGGATTGATTATACAGAAGAAGAAATCCGCTGTCTGTTGGAGTTCTCCAAACAGGTAAAAGCCGAAAAGCGCCGGGGCGAGGTTCAAGAACGCTTTAAGGGAAAAACCCTCGCCCTGATCTTCGAAAAACGATCCACCAGAACCCGCTGCGCCTTTGAAACCGCCTTTGGGGAAGAAGGAGGGCATCCGGTATTCCTCTCCACCCAGGACATACAATTGGGGGCTAAGGAATCCGTTGAGGATACCGCCCGTGTCCTGGGCCGGATGTTCAACGCCATCCAGTTCCGGGGGTTCAAACAGTCCACGGTAGAAACCCTGGCCCAATACTCAGGAATTCCGGTCTACAACGGCCTTACCGACAGTTTCCACCCCACCCAGGTTCTGGCGGACATCATGACTTTGGAAGAAAACTCAGGGCCCTGTAAGGGAAAAAAGCTCTGTTTCGTAGGCGACGGCAGGAACAATGTGGCCCGGTCCCTCATGGTGATATGCGCCAAACTTGGGGTCCACTTTACGGTGGTTACGCCCCCGGACCTCAATCCCGACGCCTCCCTGATAGAAAACTGCGCTCCTCTGGCTGCGGCTTCCGGCGCGGATATCCGCATCACCGCCGATACCGCCGGGGTCGAAGGGGCTGATGCGGTCTACACCGATGTCTGGGTTTCTATGGGCGAAGAAGCCCTGCGGAAGGAGCGGCTTTCCCTCCTCATGCCCTACCAGGTCAACCAGGCCCTGATGGACAAAACCCGCCGCAAAGACGCCATCTTCCTCCACTGCCTCCCGGCGGTCAAGGGCGAGGAGGCTGCCGCCGAGGTGATCGAAGGCCCCCAAAGCCGCGTCTGGGACGAAGCGGAGAACCGCAAGCACACGATCAAGGCCATCATGCTGGCGACCCTGGGATAAACGGCGCGCCGGCCCGGAGGGGGAGGGGAAGTAACCCCTTCCCCCTCCTTCGTTCAACAAAATCCCGGGCTTGAGACAGAGGCGTTTACACGGATGAACGCTGTTTTATCCGAATAATTCGCGGGCTTTTAGAATTCCACATTGAAATCACGTTAAACCAGAGGCGGGAGCAAGATTAGGAGCGGTTTAATTTGCCGCTTGGGTAGAGGGTAAATTTTCTAAAGGGTATTGGGCTTCCAAACCTTTAGCCACATCAAAAACAATTTTTTTACCGGCATCGTTCAGTTGATCGACCTCCAAGGCAACGGCCATAGCCCAGGGCGAACATACCGGATGTTCTTTTCCTTCACAGATATTCGACGGTTGTATTCAGAGCCTTGGCAATTCTTACCGCCGTATCCGCCCGCGGGAATTTCTTTTTGCTCCTCCATGTGGAAAGGGTTGACTGCTTGACCTGTGTCCTGAGGATAACCGGGAGATCTTTCTGCGCCAAATTTCCATACCGATTCAGGAAACGCTTCGCCATAATTCATGCCGTCAAACACTATCCGTATAGCCAAAAATACCCTCATGTTTTATTTCCGGCAGATCCTTATTATGCTGGTGAACCTGTACACGGTCAGGGTAGCGCTTGCCGTGCTGGGCGCGGAGGATTACGGAATATATAACGTGACAGCGGGGGTAGTTGCCATGTTCAGCTTTTTGAGCGGTTCCATGGCGGCGGCCAGCCAGCGGTATTTTTCCTTTGAGATTGGGAGAAACAACGGCAAAGGGTTAGTAAAAACATTCTGCCTGACTATGACGATCTATGTATTGATCAGCCTTGTTTTTTTGATAGTTTCAGAAACCGCAGGCGCGTGGTTTGTAAAAAACAAACTGGTCATGCCTTTGGACCGTTTGAACGCGGCTTTCTGGGTATATCAATGTTCAGTGCTCTCATTCATACTGACAATGATCACCACGCCCTACAAGGCGGTCATCATCGCCCACGAAAATATGAACGTATATGCTGCCGTAAGCATTGTGGAAGCAGTATTAAAATTACTTACCGCCTATATGATGCAGTTTTTCTTGTTTGACAAACTTAAACTGTACGGCATATTGCTGCTTGGGGTGACGTTTATTACTACCGGCATATACCGGACTGTTTCCGCCCGGAAATACGCCGAATGTAAATTCAGGTATTGCCGGGATCTTCCGCTGTTTGGGGAAATGACCGGTTATATAGGCTGGAACCTGTTTGGGACGCTGGCGGATGTCATGAAGTATCAGGGCGTCAATGTCCTGCTGAATCTGTTTTTCGGCCCCTTAGTCAATGCCGCGCGGGGCCTGTCAAG
>JAISOQ010000176.1 GCA_031275515.1 Treponema sp.
CGCTGTCGCTTCCCTGGTACTTACCAGCAGATAATCACTGTATAAATCAAGTATATCCCCGCCCATACCTGCATACTACTCTTTTAGGAGTTTTTGTCAACCCTGCGTAACATGAGGTATTAAAAGAGATGGGGTACAACCTCCAGCAAAATCAAAAGATGCTGCAGGTTGGTATGCCGCATCCTGACAGGAACGGCCAGTTTGAATATATAAACAACAAATGCGGCGGGTTTATTCAGGAAGGGCAGCCGGTAATATCCGTGGATACCAAGAAAAAGGAACTGATAGGGAATTTCAAGAACACCGGAGGGGAATACCGTCAAAAAAAGAACCCGATGAAGGTTTTGGATCATGATTTTCCGATAAAAGAGCTTGGGAAGGCTGCCCCGTATGGGATATATGACATTAACCGGAACGAAGGATTTGTGAACCTGGGTCTTTCCCATGATACGGCGGAATTTGCGGTGGAAAGTATTTTACGGTGGCGGCAAACCCTTGGAAAGAACACCTATCAGGAGGCTTTAAAGCTCTATATAAACAGCGACAACGGCGGCAGCAACGGGTCAAGGGTCAGGCTTTGGAAAAAACAACTGCAAGAGTTCGCAAATATCACGGGCCTGGAGGTACAGGTCTCCCACTTCCCGCCGGGCGCCTCGAAATGGAATAAGATTGAACACCGGATGTTTTTTTTCATGGAGATTGGAATTATACCATTTCACCTAAAATATAACAAGTTATTATCTTACAGTTCCTAAACGGCCATGCCGTTTGGCAGAACGGCTGGTCAGGGAGTACGGCGCGGATATCCGGTACATCGCCCCCTGGAAGAAATGGGTGGTCTGGGATGACACCCACTGGCAGGTAGATACCGGTGCGCTGCTCTACACCAGGCAGCTTGAGATGGTACGGAATATCTACGCAGAACTTTACAAAACCGCCGACTACCGGGACCGGCAGGACATCGAGAAATACGCTATCCAGAGCGAATCGATGAGGCGGCGGGAAGCGTCCGTAAGGGCGGCACAGTACATTCCGTGCCTTAACGCCACGGTCGATGATCTGGACAGAAACCCCTGGCTCCTCAACGTGGAAAACGGCACGGTTGACCTCAACACCGGGGAACTTCGCCCTCACCGAAAGGAAGACATGATTACCAAACTCGCCAAAGTCCGCTACGACAAAAACGCCGATTGCCCGATGTGGAAACAGTTTGTCCGGGAGATCATGGACTACAAGGCGGACCTGATCGCCTTCCTTCAGACCGCCGCCGGGTGGTCGGTGAGCGGGGACACATCGGACTGAAGTCCGCGCGAACAGTCCATGTTCATTCTGTACGGAACCGGGGCCAACGGCAAAAGTACGTTTCTCAACGTCATTCAAAACATTCTGGGTGATTACGCCTTGTCCACCTGGGCCGAAACCTTTATGAAGCGGAACAATGACACGGCCACCAACGACATAGCCCGGCTGCGGGGGGCGCGGTTTGTTACCACCTCCGAGACCGAGCAGGGGAAGCTTTCTGATTGCTACGTAGCAGCTACTACTCCGAGCATCTCATCAAGCAGGTTACGGGGAACAACGCTTTAACCGCCCGGTTCCTGTACGGGGAGTATTTCAACTTTGTGCCGACCTTCAAGATTTTCATTTTCTGATTGTTGCGACCAAGTGGGAGCAACTTCCTTACAAATCATAAACCGGTTATCAGGGGAACGGACCACGGCATCTGGCGGCGGATTAAGCTGATTCCCTTTACCACGAGGATCACCGAGGACAAGCGGGACCCGTATCTTGATCAAAAACCGCTTACGGAAAAGTCCGGTATTCTGAACCGGCTGATTGAAGGCGTGCTATGTTGGAAACAGGAAGGGCTGAAGGTTCCGGCGATTATCACCAGCGCCACCGACGAGTATCGGGGAGAGATGGACGTTATCGGGAACTTCCTGAAAGAATGCTGCGTTCAGAGGCCGGGGGTGACGATCCGTGCGCGGGAATTGTTTCAGGTATACCAGGACTGGTGCGATGAAAACAACGAGATGGCTACCAGCGAGCGGATGTTCGGGTTGCGCCTGAAAGAGCTTGGCATGGCGCAGAAACGGACTTCCGAGGCCCGGTTCTGGCAGGACTTGGCGGTACAGGCGTAAGCCTTCGGTGTTAAAGGGGTTGGGGTGTCCCGCGGCGCATACGATGGGATAAACCCCGCCTACATACTACTCGATAGTGGCGAATGTATTTGCGCCGGAACGTGGCGCGTTTTTTATCCACGCCCTTTCGGGCGCTGTTATTGGTTCCCCCGTGCCCCCTCCCCCTGTGGGTAGTGAAGGCATGATAGATTGATTTTCCCACTGCCGCTGTTGATATAGTTTACAGAAATAGACAAAGAGCTTGAAAAAGAAATTGAAATAATAAAAATCATAAAAACCGGAGATAAAAAAATATTGGATAAATATATAGAAAATAACAAGATAGAATATAATGTATAAAATAATGGAGTACGGCGGTACGTCGCCCGCACCGCACCCGGTCCGCGTTGGTGATTATCGGATTTTCAAACCGGAACTTCACCATGGCGCGGACTTTCGCCTTGAAAGCGTCCCGGGCCTCGTTTTTTTCCTCCACAATCACCCGGTTCCGCTCCGGGCTGGCCGCCTGCGTGTGGAGGGTCTTAAACGCGGCCAGGGCCGTGGTTACGCCTGAAACTTCCGCGGCGGGAATTTCCCATTCCGTGCCGTGGGCCGTGATTTCCGCTGCAAAATTGTCCCCCCAGTCTATCAGGACGGCTTCTTGCTGGGGCAGGTAATCTCCTTGCTTTGACATCATTTTCTCCTTAGGGTGTTATGGACGCTCCAGCGGCGGCAAAGGGCCCGCCGCCGGCGCCAGGCGTCATTCTACCACTAACCAGTGGTTTATTACCAGTAATGAGCGGCTCCCTACTGGTATTCAGACACTATTCAAATTGTGACTTGAGGCTGTTCCAAAAACTGAAGTTTTGGAACAGCCTCAAGTTTGTTTTGAAATCTGGAGGCATCCGGTGTTGCGCGCCGGACCGGGCACTGAATCTGATCCGCAATCCGGCTTCATTATTTGTTTCAGGGCGGATTCTTCCCCCGGACGCTTCTGCCGGCCTGAAGCGTTTCCTCCGTAATCTAAAGCATTAGCCGGGCCTAGGCCGTGCTGCATTTATGCCGAGACACCCTCACCGGTTCGGGTGCGGACTTCGGGCCGAG
>JAISOQ010000075.1 GCA_031275515.1 Treponema sp.
AAGCTCCCCGGAAAGCCCTTCCGCTTTGAGCCTCCGGGCCGCTTCTTCGGAAATGATGTGATCGCAAATGAGGATGATGATTGCCTGCTGTATCCGCTCATAGCCGTCTCCCCGGCGCATCTGCTCCCAGATTAATTTGGCAAAGCGGCGAAATGGCAGACATAAACTTTATTACTGATAATCTTCCCGGATTTTTCTGAGGATTAAAAAGTAAACGCTCTGGTCCTGGCCGTACTAACGGCGCGTTGACAGCTTTTCTTTTGCAGAGTAGGATTATTTTATCTTACAGGTAAAGGAGTGGAATACTATGTATAATAACATTGCCATTGCCCCCCCCCCCCCCCGATAGGAATACTAAGAATTACCTGCTTCCGGCGGTTGTTTTTGCGCCCTCTCTTTCCCGCTTTTATCAGCCTATATTTCCCGGTTAATCCTGATTTTTTCTGGTGACCAGGCGGCGCAACGGAAAAAATCATGCCGTCCTGGGCAGCCGTACTCCTGCGGGCGTCCGCAGCATAGCTGCATACCCGCGGCGTCTCCCTGGCGTCTAAAGATAAATTTTTTGTAAGGAGGATTAAGATGAAGAAAACAATAATACGGTCTGCGCAGTTTCTGGGATGTGTCAACGGCAGCGAGCCCGGAGAAGAAACGACTATAGACATTCCGGTAACCAGCGTACAGGTGTACCTGTGGTCTAAGGGAAGCGAAACCCCATCCCCATATACCGGCGATGGGGAGGTCATATACTATAGCTATGACGGCAGGAAAAACAAGGGCCTCGTATACGGCGGCGCAGGAACCATTACTAACGGAAAGTTAACCTTGAAACTTCCGGCAGCGGTTGAGGACCAATATCTGGAGCCCATCGGGGAGACCTTTGACGCCTCCCTCGACAAAGGCAGCATAACGGTATCGCCAGGTGACGCTAAAGTATTTAGCGTATACGGTTTCGATATTATTAAAAATGAAGAGTCCGCTTACAGGTTATACTACGAAAAATATGACGACGTTTCAGAAGATTATATCGCCTATATTTATTCGTCTACAGAGGTTACGGTTACCGGCAGTGTAACGGAGATAGAAGATAAGGGAACCCAGTATGCCTGGACCAGGACCTATAATCTTAAATTGAAGAAAGGCTGGAATGCGGTGTATCTCCATGAGTATTGGGATGAGGATGACAATACAAGCGGCGACGCCATAACAACAGACGGAAGCGGGATTCCGTCTGGCCTAAAGTGGGTACTCAAGGGCTGAACGCAGCAACACGCCGGAGGGTGCGGCTGCCCCAGGACCGCAGGACTTTCCCTTGTCCCCGGCTTGAAGATACCGGAACGGAGATGAACCCGGCATTCTGCCCTGTTCATCTGTGGCCAAGCCTCACAGAGCGTTCAAAACAAGCGGCCCTGAATGTCCCGGGGCTTTCGATTTTCTTTCCCGGCCAAGGGATCGCCAAAGGGACGAGTTCTTCCAGTTTTTCCAGGAACCTGCTTGGACCGGCCTCCAGTTTCCTCCCCCCCAGCATCCGCGTACGCGCCCAGGACAGGTAAAGCCCCTGCCGCGCCCTGGTCATGGCTACATAGAGGAGCCTCCCCTCTTCCGCTATCCGTTCCGCCGTCTTGTCATCCGCAGGTCCGCCATTGTAGAGGGTAAAGGGCAGAATCCCTTCTTCAAGGCCGGCGACAAACACATGGTCGAACTCCAGTCCCTTGGATGCGTGGATAGTCATGACCCGGACAGCCTCCAGCTTTACCGGCCCGGCGTCGCCGCTTCCGCTGACCGCCAGGGTGTCAAGGAATTCCCCGGCGCTTCCGTACATTCCCGCCAGGCTACAGAGCCGTTCAACATACCACGGGTCTTGCCCCTCCGCTCCTTGCGCCGCTTGTTGCGCCGCTTGTTGCGCCGGGGCGCCATGTTTCCCCCGCCCTTTTAGGGCCGCCTTTAGGACGCCCTCTCGTTCCGCAGCTTCCCACACCCTCCGTACCGCCGCCGCCGGGGACTGCCCGGAAACCTGGGAAGTCCCCAGGGACTCCCTCAGCCTGTCGAGCAGGGTCTTGACCGGCTCCTCCTCCCACCAGGGCCGCTCCCCGGTAACCTCGAAGGGAAGCCCATGGTCTTTGAGGGCTTTGACGATGGCCGCTTCCAGCGCCGCGGTCCGCACCAGGACCGCACATTCCCCCAGGCTTGTAAGCCCTTCCTCCGCCGCATCGTGCCCCGCAACCCGGCTGTCCAGGGCAAAGAAGCTCGTCCCTCCTATGAGCCGGGCTATGCGCCGGGCTATACCTTCGGCCTCGGATTTTTCCGTAGGGTATTCCGCCCGGAAAAGGCTCACCGCCCGTTCCATCCCCACAAGACGGGCGTCCGTCAGCCGTCCCGCGGCATTAATGATAGGCCCCCCGCAGCGGAAACTCCGGGACAGGAAAAACTTTTCCGCCCCGGGATAATCCTCCACGAACCGGTCCAGAAACCGCTTGTCAGCCCCCCGGAACCCGTAGATCGCCTGATTGGGGTCCCCGATGACCCGGAATTCCGGGACCGCCCCCTCATGAGGCGTCCCGGATTCCTGCGCGTTGGGAGCCAGAAGGCGTACCAGAACGTACTGGGCGAAGTTCACGTCCTGGTACTCGTCCACCAGGATACAGCGGTACCGGTCCCGGTACTTCGAGAGGAGAGCAGGATTTCCCGCCAAAAGCCGTACCGTCCCTGCGATAAGGTCGTCAAAGTCCAGCAGGGCTTCCGCTTTAAGCCGCCTCCGGTAGTCCCGGTACAGGGCTTCCGCCTCCGTATCGGCTTTCCCCAGGCCGAAAGTCTCCGCCAGCTCCAGCAGGGACGCAAGAAAGAGAGACGCCGGTCCATCCCTGTGACCTCCCGACAGGGGTAAAGTTTCCCCGGGAAGGAGCAGGAACCGTTTCCGGCTTTCGATATACTTCCCCAGGCCCTGGGGCCGCAGCTTCGTTTTCCCCGGCGATCCCTGGAGTATCTCTTCTAAAATCCTGTCCCGCCCGGATTCGCTTAACACCGTGAAATTCTTCGGCGTCCCCAGGGCCGGCGGCTGTTCCCGGAGCAGAGCGCAGCAGAGGGAATGGAAGGTTGCGGCGGTGATTCCTGCGGCGGCGTCTTCCGAGACCGTCCGGGCGATACGTTCCCGCAGTTCCCCCGCAGCCTTCACCGTAAAAGTAAGGGCCAGAATGGAGGCGGGGTCCCTTCCTTCGTGTATGAGCCGGGCTATCCTTGCGGTGAGCGCCGCGGTCTTCCCCGTACCCGGCCCGGCGATGATGACCGCGTACCGGCTGCCGCAAGAAACCGCCGCTTCCTGATCCCGGTCAAGGGCGAAGGAAGGGCGGACAGGGGAATCCCCGGCCCGCGCCGCCGGTTCCCGCCGGGCGGCGGCCTGATGCTGAAACCCCGCCTCCCCTTTGGGCTTCTTTGGAACCTCCTCCCGGATCCCCCTTCCGGATTGCGGCGGAGGCCGCTCAAATCCGTCAAGGCCGCCGAAAAGTTCCAGCCCTCCCGAAAAGCCGATCTTCCCTCCGGGCGGAAAGGCCCTGATGATCCCGTACTCTCCATCGTAACCGGGGGTGACTGACACGTCCCCGGAACGCATTCGGGCGACCGCGGCGGCCAGAAATTCCCCCGGAAGGCCGGGGCACTGAAGCCGGGCGATGTCTCCGGCGTCCATGTCCTGGAGGATGGCGAATTCGCTCCCCGCCCTTTCTATCAAGGCGCCATAGAGGGCGTTCACTTTTTTTGAAGCCGCTCCGGTTTCCAGAAGTTCCCCCAACAGTTCCGGCAGGGGAATGAGCGCCCAATAGGGCCGCCGGTTGGCGCCGCTGGCTTCGGCAGGACAGGGGGCCGTCTCATCCACCGGGCGGTCGGCCAGTTCCAGGACCCGGCCCATGACCCCCCGGGTCAGCTTTCCCCCGCATACAGGACAGACGCCGCCGGAAGCCGCCGCTTCCTGGGGAGTACAGTAAACCCTGCATTTGCGGTGGCCGTCGTAATGGTACTTCCCTTCCTGGGGGAAAAACTCTATGGTCCCGAGGATCCGGTTTCCGGCGGCGCTTCCCTGGGAAGCCACAGACCAGAGGGCTTCGTACAGGGAAGGGTAATCCAAATTCATGTCGAAAACAGTGGCTTCCCGGCCCAGCTTTTCCGGGGAATGGGCGTCAGAATTGGAGATAATGGCGAACCGATCCAGGGCGGAAAGCGCCCAGTTCATAGGCGGGTTGGAGGAAAGCCCGGTTTCCACTGCGGGAATCCTCCCGGCAAGGCCGCCGTAACATTCGTCTATGGAATCGAACCCCGATTTCGCTCCCAGCGCCGAAAACCAGGGAGTCCAGATATGGGCAGGGATGAGCAGGGCCCTTTCATCTATATCCAGGAGCCTGGCCAGAAGATTCTGGGAATCTATTCCCAGAATAGGCCGTCCGTCGGAACGGATATTGCCGCCTTCCCGTTCCAGCCGGGTCTGAAAAGAAGCGGCGGCCTTAAAATCGGGCAGAAGGATAAGATGATGCACTTTCCGGGTGATGTCTCCCTTTTTATAAATCGTGCTGATTTCCCCGGTAAGGACAAACCGGGGAAAGCTCCCTGCCGGCTTGGGAAGCCCTTCGGCCAGGGCGGGTCCCGCATCGAATTCCCTCCGTACCTCCTCCCTGAGGGCGTACAGTCCCGGCTCACGCTCCTCAAGCTGTTCCCTCAATTCCGCCAGCCACCGGGGATGAGTGCAATCCCCGGTACCCAAAAGATTTATCCCTTTGATCCGCCCCCACCGGTCAAGATACCCGGGGGTGAGCTTTTTTCCCGTGGCCCGGGAAAACCGGGAGTGAATGTGCAGGTCTGCAATAACGCGCATGGCTCATTATAGGAACCGCCGAATTTTTCGACAATACGGAGGCTTCCCAAAACTTCAGTTTTGGGACAGGCTCTAGGACATTAGGGAATTCTCCAGGGAAATGGCCGGCGAATTCTTAAAAGACCGGAGGGTTCTGCCGATAATTCTGGTAATGGCATTAGGATACTCTGGATTTCTTCCCTTTATTATGGTTTCTTTCTTATTTGCTCTCTCCTGCTCAAAACCGGCGCCCTCTCCCCTTCCCAAACCAGCCGCCCTGGTTGACGTGTCCGCCGATGTCCTCCCGGGGAACCTTTACCTTTCCGAAGGGGACCAGGAGGCCGCATTTGACAGCTCCCAGGGAAGCCGCTTCCTGGGGAGCCTTCTGAATGATGCGGGCATACCCCCGGATCTAGCCCGGCGCATCGAGGACGCCGCAGAGGGACCGTCCTTCATCCTGGACCTCCTCGCCTGTCTCAGCGGGGACCCCTTTCTCTGGATTCTGGTGGACAAGGCCCATCCCCTTCCCGACGGCTATGCCCCGGCGGACCTGGTGAGCCTTTCAGTCGGCTCCTATGAGGTAAACCGTTCAGGCCATCGGCTCAGGCAGGCTGCGGCGGATTCTCTGGAAGAAATGGCCGCCGCCGCCCGTGCCGAGGGAGTAACCCTCATCGCATCCTCGGCGTACCGGTCCTACGAATACCAGGTGGAAGTCTATGGCCGTAATGTCAGGGAAATGGGCCGGGAAGCGGCGGACCGGGAATCCGCCCGGCCAGGCTACAGCCAGCACCAGCTGGGGCTGGTGGTAGACTTCGGCGCCCAGGACGGCTCCATCGGAGACCACTTTGCCCAAACTCCGGCAGGCCGATGGATGGCCGCCAATGCAAGCGGCTTCGGCTGGTCCCTCTCCTTCCCCCAGGGCATGGAGGCCGTCACGGGTTACCGCTGGGAAAGCTGGCACTACCGCTATGTCGGACGGGATCTTGCCGCCTTCATTGACGCCTATTTTGACGGCATACAACAATACGCTCTGCAATTCATTCACGAATGGGTCAAACGGAGCGGGGACTAACGTTTGTCCGCT